>DNPC01000431.1 GCA_003501565.1 Planctomycetaceae bacterium
GCCACTTGGCGTCTAATGTACTTATCGGTGCCCCGCGAAACGATGGCGAGGCTGGGTTGAGCGTGGGAGTTGTCTCAGCGAATGAAGGTGGCGGGGCCAGCACTTTGGCGACCGCTTTTGCAATAACCTGTGCTGAAGATTGTGGTCTTCGCACGACTTTGATCGACGCCGACACCCGTCGCCGAACAGTATCGTCTGCGTTCGGCCTTAACGGATCCCCAGGTCTGGCAGAACTCACCTCTGGCGACGCTGAACACAACCAGTGCATCCAACAACAATCCAATCCGCTCTTGAGCCTCGTGTCTTCCTCATCCGAACTCTCTCAGCGCCGCCTAAGTGCTTCACCGAGGATGATGTCAGCGGCTGTTGATCACTTTCAGGCTGAGCAAGACATTGTCATTGTCGATTTGCCGAGCGCCGATCGCCCTGACCATGCATTGCATCTAGCAAAACACCTAGACTACTTGGTACTAATCGTTGAATCGGACAAATCCGAGCAGCAGCATATCCGACATATCCTTCGACAGTTCGGCTCTGACCGACCGACGATCGGTGTCGTCCTGACCAAGCAGAAAAGTTACTTACCAGGTCTATTTCAACGCGCGATAACCCCAAGTTAACGGGGTTCATCATGTCGCAATCCGTTGTTCTTGAGGTTCCCCAAGCAGCGTCTCTCCAGCGCTCGCACTCACTTAGTACAGTCGAGCGTTGCGCACTCGCGCTAGGCGTATTTGAAATTCCTCTGCAGCTCGATAAGTACTTCTTTTTCCGCAAAGAGGACTCGATGTTGGGAGCCTTGGGGGGCTTCAACGTATCACTAACGACAATTTCGTTGATCTTGCTCTACGCAGTTTGGGCTGGAAATCTGCTGGTAACCAAAGGGGTTCATCGCTCGCTGGCTGGAGGCCGAGGTAGGCTGGGCTTCGTGCTGGGTGTCCCGATGCTTGCCTATTTGGCCGCAAACTTCATCAGCGTTTGGATTGCTCCGGTTCGGATACTAAGCATGTTTGACTGCTTCCTGCTCATGCAAGCCTATTTGCTGTTCATCTACGTCGCGAATCGCATCGTCAATGAAACAGATTTGAGCTTCTTGCTATTGGTAATAACAGCTTCCGTCCTGCTTCAATCGGCTTCGGTCCTGGGTCTCAAGCTATTCGGCGCTCCAGGACTAGAATACCACCTGGGGCCGCTCAATCTATCAGTCCGCGTTGATGGTAGGCCCGAAGGGACTCTTCGATCTCCAAACGGTGCCGGGAGCGTCCTTTACATTCTGGGAATGACGAGCGCCTGCCTTGCTTTCGGCCGACCGAAGTTCAGGACGTGGTTATCGCGCCTCACGATCGTCGCTTTTGTGCTCGCGATCATCGCAACCGAAACACGCGGCGCAATCTCAGCGTTGTTGCTCGGAGGAGGATTTGTTGGAGCAGTTGCGGCCTGGCGAAAGTGGCTGCCTGCCAAACTTGCAATCGTTGGAATCCTCGGCGCTATTCTCTCTATCGTTCCGGCAACGACTCTCCTTACAAAACGTTACTTGCAGAGCGATGGCGAAAGTGCCGCAAGTCGGGTTCATTTGTCACAAATCGCGTTCGATGCGATTCAACTCCATCCATTGCTTGGATCGGGTGCCGGCAACTGCCACATCGTTACCGAGCCGTTCGCTGTAGAGGCCGGTATGCGCAGTGAGTGGTTTTATACAACGCATTGTAAATACTTGTTGGTTTGGGTTGAGACTGGCCTGCTGGGACTAGCTGCGTTCCTCGCGATGCTGGCGACCGGCGTAATTTGTTGTCTAATGACTTTGAGGCTACAGAATCGCTTCTCCCAGTTAGTGGCACTCACGACATTTGCCGCGCTAGGTGGCCACATGCTCCACCTCTTTGTTGATATCTTCAATTCTCGCGTACAGGTTCAGTGCCTGTGGCTGACACTCGGTATCGCGGTTGCCGCATTTCGCCTTGGGCTTGATGACACATCGTCCCGACTGCAACATTCAAAACGCGATCATTCGGAGATGTTGAAGTGAACGCGGTTTCTGATGCAGGCCACGGAGGCGAACCGATGCTCCGCAGGTTTCTTGCCAATGCTGCTTCCCTATTTTGCAGCGACGTCCTGAACAAGGCGACCACGTTCGTTGTGTACGTTTTGGTCGGTCGGCAACTTGGTGTCGAAGCATTCGGCCAACTGGCGCTCGGACTCACGATCTTCTACGTTTTCCAAGTCATTGCGACCGCCGGACTTCCGACTCTTCTCACTCGTGAGATCTCTCAAGAACCGAACTCTACGTCCCGCATTATCGCGAGTGCTGCCTGTGCTTCGCTAGTTGTTGGCGTAGTCAGCATGATTTCGATGCAGCTGTTTACTCTCGGACTGCAATACGCAGAACAAACCAGAAATGTTCTCCTGGTGCTGTCACTTGGCCTGGTCCCTTATGCGCTTGCTCTGGTAATCGAATCCGCCTTTCGCGGTAACGAGCGAATGCACTTCATCGCGATCTCCAATGTAGCGGCAAACGCTTTGAAGATCGGCGGTGCGTTGGGGTTGCTCGCCGCTGGCGCCGGCATCGTTTGGTTCGCCGCATTGATCGTATGCGTACGTTGGACGATCCTTGTCAGCGATCTAGCTTGTTACCTTGGCCCCGGCCGATGGCACTTTGGAAGCATTAACCGTCGTCGCGTAAGAACCTTGCTACGTCGTTCGGCTGCTTTCTTGGGTATAGACATCATCATCGCCAGCTGGGGAGCAGTTGATGGGGTGATGCTCTCTAAGTTGATGACCGAAACGGAAGTCGGCCTTTACGCGGCCGCCGGACAATTACTTCAACCTGTTGCCTTGGTCTACCGAAGTATTGTGGGCAGCATGTTTCCGGCCATGTGCCGCAAAGCCAAAGAGACCTTGGGCGTGTACCACATCACACGCTGGATGGTGGCCTTCCTATTGCTTGTCGGAATGCCAGTCACCATATGCCTTGCGTTCTACGCAGATGTGATCTTGAATCTGGTATATGACGACCCAGCTTTTCAGCTTGCTGTACCAGTAATGCGGCTCGCCGCTGCTGGCCTAATCGCACATAGCTTTACCAGCATTCTTGGCCACGCACTCTGGGCTAGTGGCCGCGAGAAAGATACGCTTCGCATTGTTGGCGTCAATTTTTTGGCCAGCGTCTTCGTGAGCTATTTTGCAATTACCTATTTCGGTCTCATCGGTGCCGCACTTGCCTCACTCCTGGTCGTATTCTTAAACGTCGCTCAACACTTGCATGCCCTTCACCGCACCATTGCCCGGTCTCCGATCGACGCGCAAATCGCTGTACCTCTTTGTGCTTCGATTGTGATGGTTGTTACCATGCTGGGTCTCTGGCAAATCGATCGCTGGCTTGCTGGTGCGACTGGATTGGCCGCATATGCGTTTGTCGCTGCTCTCGGACTCGTCATCCAGCATGGCGGACTTCAGCAAGTCCGCACGCAGTTCTTCGCTCCATTAACCCAGTAGGCAGGATGGGCGATGAGGGTCTCCTTTGTTTCTTTTGATTACACGGAATACTGTGTACGCACCGCAAGCGCGATTGCCGAACTGGAAGACGTCCAGCTTCAGCTCTTGATGCCCGGAAAGCGAGCCGAAGAATTTGCGGACTACATCGCACCAAGTATCGAAACGGCTTTCTTTCAGCGCGCGCGATTTCGCCAGCCTTTGCAGCAAGCAAGGATGTTGCGGAGCATCTGGCAATCAATCTCGGATTTTTCACCCGACGTGGTGCATTTCCAAGGGGCGCATCTATGGTTTAACTTCTTGCTGCGCCGCATAGCCCGTCGCTTTCCTCTTGTAGTAACGGCGCACAATCCTCGACATCATGTGGGCGATCGTTCCAGCCGCAAAACCCCTCAGTGGGTCATGGATATGGGGTTCAAGGCCGCGAGCCGGCTTGTCGTGCACGGCGACCTACTAAAACAGCAGCTCTGCGACTATCTGAATATTGAACCGACACGCGTATCGGTCATTCCGCACATCGCTATGGGCGGCAGAGAA
>DNPC01000316.1 GCA_003501565.1 Planctomycetaceae bacterium
TTTGCTGACCATCAAACTTCGGGCTCTGCGAAGTCGCAAACGAGCCACTGGCCGCACTGCCCTGCTCTGCGGGAGTCATGCGGCGGTCTTCGCGTGTGTTCGCCAGCGGGCTGGGGGCTCGTGCGTTGGCTAGCTGCTGTGGACCGAGTACTGGAATCGATATGCGGGATTGGGCTGCCGCTTTACCGCCCGCAGAATTCCTTGGCAGCGATGCAGCTTGGTTTCCTGTTGCCAGTTGGCGTGAGTCATTCAGACTGGAGCGCGATGCTCGCGACGGAGTGCCCGCTGAAGCGGATGCTGTCAGTGGGCTGTCGAGCGTGTTGGGCGAACGCGCGCCGAGGCTGTTGCTAGACAGTTGACGACTTAGCTGCGCGGATCGTGGTGCAACGTTGCTGGCGGCTTGCTGAGAAGGGGAAGTTGATGGAACGGGAATCGCACTTGCATTGCGGGCTAACTGGCTGCTGGGCTCGCGGCTGGAAAGTCGCGAAGGAGTTTGAGCAAAACTGTTGCGACTGGCCGGTGACGCGGCACGTTTGGCGACGGTTGAACTGGCCACGCGACTAGGTTGGGCCGTCGGCTGTGAAAGTTGCTCGGGGGCGGAATCTGCCGTGGCTCGGTTGATTGCGGCACTGTCGGCCTTGAGCGGCTTCGGTGTAGCTGAATTTGTGGGCGACTCACTGGGCGTGCTTATGTTCGGAGTTGGTAGGCGATCAGACTTCAAGTCGTTTCTAGCAAGCCGGGCGGTTTGGGGGGCGAGCTCCGTTGGTGTTGGCGTCGGCTGCTTGCGCTCGACCAAATGGGGTGTGTTGGTAGGTTTTAGCTTTGGTTGCGGGCTGACCAGGTCTGCAGTTTCGCTGCGTGATAGCTGAATGGCAGGGCTTTCGGATTGTTTCACTTCCGTGGGTTGGTGTGTCGTAGGGACGTGCCGCAAATAGTCAGGTCGACGCTGGCTGTTGGACGCGTTGGTTACATGAACGTACTGCTTGGCCTGAAGCATTTGACGCTTTGCTATATGCTGCGCCTGGGTTCGTGATTGGAATGTCTCGGGCCACATTTTCGAAAAGATGATGATGTTGACGGCATAAGCCAACAGTCCCAGGTGAATCAACACGCTAAGCAAGAACGCGAGCTGCATCGATTTCTCGACCACGCGGCTAACAAAGGTGCTTAGTACGGCTGAAAGAACGACGAGAGCGATCGGTGTGGCGACCGCATAGGTCCACGGATTGTAAAGAAACCGGTTGTCTGCTGAATCCAAAAATGAAAACGCTACGCCCACGATGCTAGCGCCAACGAGGACGAGCGCACCGTTGACCAGCCACATCGGTTCGTTGTTGTCCGAAGCTTCTGAGATTCCGGTTAGATCAGCCAGACGTGTTTCTTCGCTCATCGTTAGGACTCACCGTCAGCGATCGATAACGAATACGTGGCGCCGCACTTAAGACAGATATCCATCACATCTACGGGTGTCTGTAGGGCTACCGAACGATCGGCTCGGATAATGACGCTTTGGCCAACAGGGTTTTCGGCGACCGCTCCCAGAAGTAACTCTTCAAATTCGTCTGTCTGCATGTACTTGCTGTTTACATACAGCACGCCGCGCTCATCAATATTGACAATCAGCTCTTGCGGCTGTTCTGTGATTGGCATCGCGTTGGCTGCCGAGGGTAGCGGAATATCAAGCACTCGGTCTTCTTCGCTTAAACGAGATGCCACCAAGAAGAAGATCAACAAAAGAAATACGACATCGATCAACGGTGTCATGCTGAGCGCGCTGAGGACACTGCCGCGTTTAAATTGTACTGCCATCGGCCAACTCGTTCATGAGAAATCAAGCAGCAAATCGGTTCATTGGTGAGTTATCGATTTGCGGGAGCGTCGCGATGCGGTGTCAGCTTGGGGGCTGGACCGCCAGCAGCGCTGGTGCTGGGTGTGCGTTGAGCCCTTCCGCCTGGATGAGCATTCGAGCTCTCGAAGGTTTGTGTTCGCGGGCTGAAGCGTCCCTTGCCTTCCAGGTCCTCAAGGAGCGGCAATAAAGAACGAAGGCTAGCATCGATTTTGGCCAAAGCTCTTGTAATACGGCCTTCAAAGTAGTGCGCAAATACTGCCGCCGGGATCGCAACGGCGAGTCCCCCCAGCGTCGTCACAAGTGCGACGTAAATGCCTCCGGCGAGCTCTTCGGCGCGATTGGCTCCGCTGCCAAGTTGCGTTGTTTCATAGAAGGCCATGATCATACCCCACACGGTTCCGAGCAAACCGATCAACGGAGTGACTGCAGCCGCCAGCGAGAGCCAGCGCACATTGCCGTACATGTAGTCTGCTTCGCGCTGAGCTGATTCGGCAAGCGTGTTTTCGATTTCCGGGATGGGCCGCCCGGCTTTCAGCACGATGTCGCGCAGCATCCGAGATGCGGTTGAGTTTTTGTTTTGAGCTGTTCGAAACAAGACCGCCATGCTGGCTTCGGGTGGTTGGTCGAGAGATGATCTGATTTCTCGTCGCACGGCTCCGGGAAGCAAATTGCTGCTTCTTAGTGTGAAGAATCTTTCGAGCGTAATTGCGACAACCAATAGACTCATCAGCCCGATCGGTAGCATCAGCCAGCCGCCGTCGATTAGCAAGCTGAGAAAGTTCGGCCCGGCAGAGGACGTTTCCGGTGCAGATGCGTCGGCTTCGGTAGAATTTTGCGCTGCAAGTGCCTGGAGCTCGGCTTGCGAGAAACCAACTGCAGGATCTGCCTGAGGTGCTTGAGCATGGGAAGGAGCTGCAACCGCCACAAAGACGAACAGGCCCGCCGCAAAGGCCG
>DNPC01000358.1 GCA_003501565.1 Planctomycetaceae bacterium
CGCCGCTGGTGGTCGAAACATTCACGCCCGGCGAAACGGTAATCCGACCAACACTGAAATTGAGTGCGGCTGTAGCGAATTCGAAAGGTTCGGCGCCATTGAACGTTGCCCGATCGTTTTGACCGCTGTCAAGGAAGCTCAGCGAGCCTATTTGACTGACTCGTAGTGCCTGATCGCCAGGTGTCGTGGAATCCAGGTCACGTGAAGAATCGAATCCGGGACGCCCAGCCAGATTGTGCTCAAGGAAACCGTCGACCACTGAAAAAGTGACAGTATCTGTGTTTGAGTCTCCACGGAAGACTACATCATTATCCCCGTTCAGAGGTTCCGTCGTCACGGCTAGAAGTCGGCGGTCTTCTAGCGTCTCGGCGATCAGCCGGCGGGCGGCACCGCGCCGACTTGAGCGGGAAACACGCTGAACAGGAGAACGAAAACAACGTCTGGCTGGGTTCGGCATAACTTTTCTAGGCTGTGGCAAGGGTGGGAAAGCCGGGATTTGCCGCACCGTCAGCACTTACTTTATGAGTTTGAGTGCTTGGTTCGACCGCTAAATAGGTACGCGCAGACTTAGTGCGATTCGTCCAGGGATTTTCGATTTTTCTCGCATTCTCGAGAGTTTTTAGAGCAATCAGTACTCAATTACCTGCAGATACTGGCTGTCGAGAACGATTTCCGTCCAGCAAAACGCTGTGGTAAACTAGTGCTTTTGGCGGGTGTGTTAATTTCGTTTCAAAGCCCCACTGCGAGCCCGATTAGTCGATGAGATCCTCGAATACGCAGCTGCTGGAACGTCTCGAGCTTGGCGATTCATTGGCAGTCGACGAGCTGTTTCCTCGCGTGTATACCCAGCTGCGTCGGCTGGCGGCGTCTCGCATGGCGTTTGAAAGGTCGGATCACACGCTGCAGGCGACTGGATTGGTGCACGAAACCTTCATGCGCCTGATGGACCGAAATTGCGATGCAACATTTGGCTCGATGGCTCAGTTTTATGCTGCCGCAGCAGAAACAATGCGACGCATCCTGATCGACCATGCGCGCAAGAAAAACAGCTTGAAACGCGGCGGAAGATTTAGCCAAATCGGACTGGAAGACTGTGAACAGACGGCGGCCGATTCGGTGACGCTCGACCAATTACTCGATCTCGATGAACTGCTTGAGCAGTTGCGGAAAGAGGAGCCCGAAATAGCTGAGCTGGTCTCGCTTCGCGTCTACGCGGGGCTTTCAGTGACCGAAGCTTCGCAAGTCATTGGCATATCGCGGAGTGCCGGTTACCAACTTTGGGACTACGCTTTGGCCTGGTTTGCTGCCGAGCTGCAAGCATAAGCCTGTGTCGGCGGACTTGCAGCGTGGTTTAAATTTTCTGCTGGACGGTTGAGGAAGCAAATACGCATACAGTATTGGTGAGAGCTCCGTCTTGCCCCAGAGGCTGCCCGACTCTG
The DNA here is from genome assembly GCA_003501565.1 of Planctomycetaceae bacterium. GTDB lineage: Bacteria > Planctomycetota > Planctomycetia > Pirellulales > Pirellulaceae > Aureliella. The sequence goes on from DNPC01000358.1 coordinate 1,440, forward strand.
CTCCAACCGCATGCATTTCTCCAATACGCCGATGAACGCAACAAGCAGCAATGATGACTTGACGGCGCGTGAGATCTACTGCCGCGCCGTCGAAGAGCCGGACCCAGAAAAGCGACTCCAGTTGGTGCAGTCACTTTGTGACGGACGCCCTGATGTCCTGCAGCGCGTACAACGATTGCTTGATGCGCGGCAGCAGTCGGATACGGGACTCTTGGCACGCGTCTCGGACGCTTGGCAGGCTGCTAGATCTGACGCCGCGAAGGAGTTCTCAGGCGGTGGGCCATCTCTCGACTCGAGTGAAACGGCCGCGTCTCGCCAGAATAGTCCTCGATTTGTTGGACAGCAGTTTGGCCCATACAACCTCCTGGAGGTGCTGGGCGAAGGCGGCATGGGAACGGTCTATCGAGCCAAGCAGCTTGTTCCGATGGAGCGAGAAGTTGCGCTCAAGGTGATCAAGTCCGAATCTCACGCGCCGGAATCTCATGCACGGGAGTCTTTTGCACGGGAATCTTACGCACAGGGGGCGATCGCGCGGTTCGCTCAAGAGCGTCAGTCGATGGCATTGATGCAACACCCCAACATCGCCAGCGTCTTCGATGGAGGTGAAACGGACGATGGCCGGCACTACCTGGTCATGGAATTGGTGCGTGGTGTTCCTGTTGACCGGTACTGCGAAGAGAACGACCTTCCGCTTGAGCAACGTCTTGCGTTGTTCATGGAGCTCGCGCGGGCCATACAGCACGCTCATAGCAAGGACATCATTCACCGCGACTTGAAACCGAGCAACGTCTTGGTCACGCTGGTTGATGGCAAGCCGATGGTCAAAGTCATCGATTTTGGCATTGCGAAGTCGATTGCGTTGCAGCTTGAGATCGACGCCGAACGAACCCGAACCGGTCAATTGCTGGGCACGCCGCTTTACCAAGCGCCTGAACAACTTGACGCTTCTGGAAGTATTGCGGACGTCCGATGCGACGTTTATGCGCTAGGTGTTATTCTGTACAAGCTCTTGACTGGCACCACGCCGGTAGACCGAAATGTTGTTGCCCAAACCGGCTACGATGGGCTCATGCGTAAGCTGACCGAGCAAGAATACGATGCTCCGTCCGCTCGCGCTCAAGCGCTGGTTGAAGCCGAGGAAACGCGGCCGGCGCAAGGCTTCCTTGATTCCCCCATTGCTCGCCAGAGTGAACTCGACTGGATTGTTCTCAACGCGCTGCATCCCGAACCAAACGATCGCTACTCTAGTGTCGCACGATTGCTGGATGATCTGGAGTCATTCGCCAGACGCGAACCGATATCGGTAGGTCCACCGCGGCCCATCGGAAAACGTTCGAGGTTTAGTCGCAAGAGCGTGGTATTGGCAGCCCTGTTGGTCTTCGGCCTGGCTGCGGCTACCTACGTGTCTGTAGCCAGCTTGAGTAATCCTGGACTCGAACCAGATCGACAAGGACTCGTGCCGCCCGGCCCTGCCCCAGCCCCGCGGGAGATCGAACGACCTGGCGATGGGCGGCCTGAGCCGAGCTCTGCCAGCTCGATTGCACTTTGGCGGGAGACTGCACAGCTGCAGCTTGCCTTGACCGCTTTTCGTGAAGCCAACTACTCGGCAATCCCGGAAAGCTTTGTCACGAGGACGGAAAGCTCGCGTAACGATCCAGCCGCCAGTGCCGCGTATGAGCGTTTTGACCTACGAAGATTGCTACAAGACGCGGCTGTTCCGCAATGCACTTTGCAAATAGAAGGAACAGCAGACGTTCAAGCCGCAGCCTTTTCCGCCCAATCCCAACGATTGGTGGTGGCCAGCAAAACTGGGCAAATACGACTGTACTCGGTCAACGACGGAGGGCTGACGCGAGCGCCCAAAATCATCGGTACTCACCCCGGGCGCGTTGATGCGATCGCCATTTCTCCCGATGGTAGCCGCGCTGCTACTGGCACGAATGTCTTGTGGATTTGGGATTTGGATCGAGGAGAAATCTTACACAAGGGGCCGGGCTACGACGCCGGCGTTGAGGCAATTACCTGGTCGCCAGATGGGCAGTCGATCGCCGTTGGATCGAGGTACGCTTTTGCGTGGGTCGGTGATTCAAGTGGCAACGAACTGTTCAATATCCCGAACAATCACCGTCACG
>DNPC01000468.1:0-194 GCA_003501565.1 Planctomycetaceae bacterium
CACCGGTAAGCTCCTCGTCCGCGATGACCTCCAGCTGCATGAAGTGCTCTCCGGCGAGATTCTGAAGTGGCATTAGCATGCCGCTTGAGAGCTGCATCTCGCTTCTATAAACGAAAAACGCCGCAGTCCAGCATTGTGTGGACCGCGGCGCTTGGTTCAGGGCGATTGCCTGAGCGGAGGGCACGGGACTCGAA
>DNPC01000468.1:259-2810 GCA_003501565.1 Planctomycetaceae bacterium
GGCACGGGACTCGAACCCGCAACCCCTTACGGGGCACTTCATTTCCAATGAAGCCGCTAGCCATTCGCTTACCCTCCAGAATTCAGGTTTTTGCTGGACCAAGCCAGTTCAGACCCGCCTCGTGGCGAATTGCATCACGGAAACCAGAATGATAGTCCCTGCCCCCTGAGTCGTACAGGGTCCGTCCACTCGCTCAGCAGATACCGACGGACCGCGTTGCCTCCTGTCACCGGTCGAGCTTTCAGCGGCATAATACCGCAGCCCAGCAAGCCAAACGAAATCAGCTTGCCTGCCGTCGGAAATCCTGGCGTCAGGGGTTAGGTGCAACACAGTTAGCCAGTTCGGGCTACTGTGCTAAGTCTGCGGTAGTGGCGGACGCTGAGGCAGTTCCATCCGCTTATTGGCCGATGCAGTAGAGTTTTTCTGTGCGGTTTCCGCTCTGGTCTAAGTGGGCGACACGGTGGTAGATGCGATTGCCACAAATTGTGGGCGTCGAAAGTACCTGTTCGCCTAGTTTGTTCTTAGCGATTTTCTCGAAGCCATCAGGTGACGCTTTGAAGATGAAGAAATCGCCTGCTTCGTTGGTCGCGTAGATTGTGTCACCCACTAGCACTGGAGAGGATGAAAACGTACCCCCAAGCCGCTCGCGCCAGAGCATTTTTCCGGTGGCGGCTTCCCAGCAGGTGGCAATTCCCGCATCGAGAATTCCATACAGATAGCCATCGCGAATCACTAACGAAGGTACGTACAGTCGCGAATTATTTTCCCAGACCAGCTCAGCCGATCCGTCAGCCAGGATCGCAGACATATGATTCTTGGGGTAGCCGCCACTGGTGAAGATGTGCTTTCCATCGGTCAATGTGGAGGTAACACACTCCGTTGTAGCGCCTTGGGTAGACCAATTCGTTTCACCGGTCAGAGGATTGTAACTCACGACAAGATCACAGCCGACCAAGATTAGCTGGTCTTTCCCGTCAACATGCACCAGCGTTGGTGTTGGATAGTTCGGTTTCCTGGGACGCTCACGGGACCAGATCAATTGGCCGTTTCGCTTGTCGAACGCCGCGAGCTGTCCTCCGCCTTTGTTGTCAGCAGCTACGATAACGAGTCCTTGGTAGAGAACTGGCGACGCACCGTATCCCTGGTGCACTACGTAGTCGCTAACCTTTTTTTGCCAAACGGTATTGCCGTTCAAGGTGAGTGCCGTCGCGATCAGCGCGCCTGAATTGGGAAAAGCGACGTAGATTTGCTCACCATCACACGAAACTGAACTCGATGCGGCCGTCGACTTGTTGTTCTTTTGCATCCCTCCTGACGCATGCACTTGGCGGTCCCAAAGTGAGCGGCCCGTGTTTCGGTCGAAACACAAAACCCGTTGTTCTCCCGATGCATCGTCCGCGGTCGTCAAAAATACGCGCGAGCCCACTACCGTTGGGCTGCTCAATCCGCGCCCAGGAACGTCCGCGGACCATACGATGTTTTCAGTCGCACTGAACTTGCTCGGCAGAGTTTGTCCGCTTGTCGCCGTACCATTTCGCTCGGGGCCTCTCCACCACGGCCAGTCATTTGGTGAGATGTCCATACCATCGTCGACTTCTGCAGCAGCGGTTGTCGCGTCCACTGTTCGACGCAGCGGTTCACTTGGACTGGAAGCTGAAATGAACGAGCAGCTTGCGAACCACACGCACATCGTAGCTGCTGACGAAAAGCAATTGGAAGTCAAGTTCTTGAGCGTCATTCGATCTAGGTCTTTGCAATCGTATGTCTTGGGTTCACGGCATAAGAGGGCAATCCATTAGAGCGAAACCAATTGGGCAAATCCAGTCTGAGCATCGTTCGTCACGTACGCTATGCCCATGAATCGCATCCAGAGGTGTGACCCATCTGTCTGACCCGGAGGCGAAAAAGGCGAAAGTTAGCCACGAAGAACTCCAGAGACTCATCGACGAGCACCTCGCTTGATTCTGAGTGCACGCAGATGCGAATTTGGGAAAAGACCAAAAACAACGGTTGCATCTACACCAGCGACTACGCTTCGATCTCGTGGGGCACATTCGCTCGGGCGACGAAGTTCATGACCATTGATACTGGGAGGAAGCGAAATCGCCGGGAGTAGATTGATTTGTACGTGCCATCAGTTAGTAGCTGAAGAGTCGCGGGCCGTCTTTGGGCCAAGCTCGTCATCGCGTCCACCATTCCTTGGAATTGTTCGTTCTGAACAATCATCTGCTTAATGCTTTTGCCCGGGTCTGCCTGGGCCTTCTTCATTTTCGATTAGTACTCGTCGACGAACCGTTCGTGGATCCACAAGTACTCGCGTTGCTTGTTCTGGACGCGGACCAGGCCGCCGAAGCGTTTGCCCTTCTTCTTGTCTTCGGCATTCAGAAAGCCGTGAAGTTCATGAAGAGTGCTGCCCTCGGCACGAATGCGACCAGAATCGTCACCGCGAATGTTACTGCCAAAATCGTCTTTGCCCGATGACATCAGACTTCCAACCGTGTCCCCGGCTTTCACCAGAGATGCCGCTACTTGGCGTTTGAAATCGAGCGTC
>DNPC01000741.1 GCA_003501565.1 Planctomycetaceae bacterium
CTCAAGGACCTTTTACGATGAATCTTTCATTGCTTTGGTGCCAATGGGATTCTGCTATCCGGGAACAGGCAACTCTGGTGATCTTCCCCCACGACCGGAATGTGCTCCGTTGTGGCATGGCCGTTTGCTCGAACTGTTGCCGAATGTGCGGTTAACGCTTTTAGTTGGTAAATATTCTCAACACCGCTATCTTCCTAACAACCGAAAGAACACGCTTACTGAAACCGTTGCGGCTTGGACTGAATTTCGTCCCAAATATATACCTCTACCCCATCCGAGTCCTCGCAATAACATTTGGATGAAAGCAAACCCGTGGTTCGAAGACTCAGTTCTGCCGTATTTAAAACGAAGAATAAAGAGACTCCTGAATGATCACAATTCCGCAAGACAATGATAGGGACAGTCGCGGTAGTGCTGAACCTGTATCGCTCTTTGTTGATCCCAGCGCCAAGATCGCATCCTTCGGGCTTGTGCATCTCTGGAGTTGAAGAAACAACGATGGACCATGGGATGGACACCAAGGATTCGACATTCGCCTTTGACGGGTGTTTTGTCCAGAGAAAGAGCAATGCGTGGCCTCCCGCCAATGTTTATGGACGTACTCTCATCGCCGGGTGATAAATGCCGAACGAACTTGTATACACCTTCCCCGTTCCAATTCGTTCGAACCTGGAACTGCCCGATGCTCTCCGCGATCGCGGAGTGACTGCAGAAGAATATGATGTCTACATCGACAAAATACGAGAAGCGTTTCGTGAGGTGCACGGATCACAACGCAGAATCTTTTGGCTATCCATGTCTGTGATTTTTGTCGTGACTATTCCATTCGTGTTTTACCGACTATTTCGAAACCATCGAGAAATGGGGAAGCGTGTCTCAGAGATCAATCAAATTCTGAAACCACACGGCATATATGGGGAATATCCCATGGGCTCTAAAGACGGTCCCGGAGTGTTCGAATTCCGGACTCTTTAAACACACGCCACCGCAAAAGGGAAGAAACGTCATCGCGATAGCCAACGCGGCCAAACCTTGGAAACTGGCGGACCATTGTGCTAACTGCACGAGCTGAACGCATCTTTTCCGGCCACCTAGCACCGGATAGCAGGTCAATGGACCTGAGTGGTAGAATTGAAGTTTGGGGATCTTCAGACTCTCTATTACCCGAAGGGTCGGACTGACCGCTATTCCGATGCACGAATTAGAACTCGCAAAGCGCGAACTCACTGACTTGGCGAGTGCGATAGAGAGCGTATCACGTCATTGCTTAATTGGTCGTCCAAGTGACTTCGACGGTCCGTCCTATTTCGGCGGAATGCCTCGGCTGCCGAAGGACTTTGAATGGCCCGTCAAGGATGGGTATCCGCTATCCTTCGTCGGGCAGTTGGCGTGCCGAGACATTGACATAGTCCCCAATGATGACGGCTATCTTCTCTTCTTCTACGACAACCGCCACTGGGGCGATCGCCCGTCAGATGCCGGTCATGCAGTAGTGACTCACTTTTCAGAGTCCGCCCCACTTTACGAGCCCGAGTTGCCAACGCGAACGGTACCATACTTTTTCGGCCTGATGAATAGGCAGGTTAAGCCGGCAGTTTATAAGCGTACTCCCGTGAAGCTTACGCCATCGGTGAGTTACCCGTCGATTGAACGCGGCCTAATTGTGATGCCAAGTGATGTTGCTGAAGAATGTTACCTTGAGTTCTGCGAATCAGTAGCGTCAGATATTCAGGTTGGTGGCTACCCTGCACCCGTCCAATGCGACACGCTCGAAGGCGAATGCGCTGAAGCCACTGGATTGGGAGACGATAGCGACTGGGTGCTGTTGCTACAACTTTTCGAGATCGGCGATATGCTGTGGGGCGATGCCGGGGCACTCTATTGGTTCATTCTCCGCGAGGATCTTGCAACGATGCGATTTGATCGAGTCTGGATGATCACTCAATGCCATTAAGGAGCCGCGAAATACTGTCTTGTGTTACGTCGACGCGTTTTTGCGCGTGGAACTTGAGGGCGCGACAGGATTTGTCACTTGCTGTCGAAATACACTTGGAAAGTGCTCAAATTTCTAAACGGTGGATTTCCCTTAACGTGTGAAACGGATGGATGGGAGAGCGCCCGGAAATTCTGGCTGACCGCACAGAACCCACAGTGCTTCCTTTATTGAGTGGTCGGCTTGGACCACCGGAATGACTAGCGAGACAATCATGCAGCTTACACGTCTAATGTTGCTTCCGATTTTGGCTTCTCTATCCCTGGCCGACTGCCTGGCCGAGAATTACCCTCAGTTTCGTGGAGCGAATGGTGATGCTGTCTCAGAGAAACCTCTTCCCGTTTCCTGGTCTGATGTAGATGGCAAGCAGCAAAACATTCGCTGGAAGATAACGCTAGAGGGTGAGGGTTGGTCGCAGCCGATTGTTTGGGAAGACAAACTAATTTTCACCGCCGCTATCCCGCTAAATTCGTCAGATCGAGAGAAGGCGCGGCCGGAATCGAACAATGGGGGCTATGGTCGTGATCGGCGCGACTTGATCAGGCTACCGTATCGCTATCAAGTCATTTGCCTCAATGCGCCCACCGGAGGTGAGCTTTGGAGAACAACTGTAAAGGAAGGGAAGCCTCCGATTCCTAGGCACAGTACTAACACTTACGCAACTGAGACTCCGGCAACGGACGGCGAGCGTGTGTATGCGTATTTCGGAATGAATGGCATCCACTGTCTCGATATGGACGGCGAGCTAGTCTGGCAAAAGGAACTTGGCGTATACGAAATGCGTGCAGACTGGGGGACCGCGAGCTCGCCCGTGCTCTACGACGACAAAGTGTTTCTTCAGATTGACAACCAAGAGCAGTCGTTCATGGTGGCGCTCAACAAGTTCACCGGTCAAGAGGAATGGCGGATCAAACGTGACGAAGCCTCCCAGTACAGCAGCCCATTCATTTGGAAGAACTCCCTTCGCACTGAACTAATCGTCGGAGGAATGTTCTTCCGCTCGCACGATCCGGCGACTGGTGAATTGCTTTGGGAAATCGACATGAATAAGGGGCGGGCGTCGGCGACACCAGTTGCAATCGGTGATCGCCTTTACATCGGTAACGAATTCCGTAACCGAGGTGGGGCCGACGATGGCGGCGGAAGACTACTTTCTATCGTTCCTGGTGGAAGCGGCAATATCACACCAGCAGGTAATCAGACTACCGGGAAATTCGTTGAGTGGCGTATGGACGATTCAGGAATCCAGATGGCCTCTCCGACACACTGCGGTGGAAAGCTCTACTTTTTCGAACGTCGCCGAGGAGTGGTCAGTTGTGTCGATGCCAAATCGGGTCGACTTGAGTACAAGAAACGCGTCAATAAAGCTACGGCGTTTTGGGCATCTCCATGGACTGACACGAACTACCTTTTCGCACTAGATGCAACCGGAAATACGCATGTCATCCAGCCAGGACCGGACTTCAAAGTCGTGTCCGTAAATCGGCTAGATCAGCAAGCATGGGGAACACCGGCCATTTCCAATGGTCGGATTTTCCTCCGCACCGTTGACCATTTGTACTGCATCGCCCAGTAGTGACTGCCCGGCTCACTTGTCCAGATCGTTCCTAGTCGTGATCCCGCACTACCTTCACGACAACGGGTTCGGGAGTTTCGTTCTGCTTGGCCAGTAAGTTGGCCACTATGCCAAAGACGAAGCAACTTAGCGCATAAGCTAACGGTAAGTAAGAGTACGAGTCATCTTTGGGATTGAGTAGCACGAGCAAGAAAAGTGCTCCTCCCATGAATGCAGTTAGTGACAGTCCGAGCCATGCGAGATACTTGGCATCCTTCATTTCATTCCTCATATCATTCTCCCTGGGTAAAAATCGTCGTAGATGACGTGTTATTGCTGGCTTCGGCGACCCAGCGAAAGCCAGTGTGTCAATCGTGTCGACTGCGACGCCCTTCAAGAAGGCGGTCACTGCAGTTGTGAAAAACCGAGTCGTGGAAGTCGTGATGCGACCCTGCATCACGCAGTAGTCCCGTCTGCGAATCTCGATGCCAATATCGCGATAAACGGCAGCAGCGACTCGGATGGACGGTCGAATTCTCTTGGGTAGAAAATGCATGCCGGCTTCGGCAAGTTTGTAGTGCCGATCAGCCAAGTCCAAAATCTTGCGAACGCACCGAGCGATTGATTGATTGCTGGCCGAATTAATCCCGGTACTGAGCCAAGTCTTCGGTATATAGCACCGGCCACGACTGGCGTCTTCCAGTACGTCCCTGGCGATGTTCGTCAGCTGCATTGCGATCCCCAACGATTCAGCAGGTTTTCTAGCCCGCGCGTCGGTTGCACCAAAAATCTGACAAAGCATTAGCCCCACAACGCCGGCTGCGCCGTAACAGTACTCCAAGAGTGCGTTTTGGTCCTGAATGTGGCCCAAACGCAGATCCATTTCCATCGCATCTAGCAAAGCCAGCGGATAACACTGCGGAATTGTGTGCCGCGTAGCCAGCTCTGCTAGCCACCCAGACGCTTCAATTTCGCACGGCCTGTTTTGGTACACGTTGGATACGTCGTTTCGCAAGGCAGCGAGTTGCTCTCGTGCGGTTTCAACGTCATGAGTGGAATCGACAGCATCGTCACACCACCGACACCATGCGTAGAGCTTTTGTACGTCCCCCCGGATTTCCGCAGGAAGTAACCGACTTGCATTTGAAAACGAGCGACTGTGTTTGCGTATCACCGCTGTCACGTCGTGGTTAGGCATCTTCGAGCCGCCGGAGGAACGAACGGAGCTATTCATTGAGCCACAACACCAAAATCTCGAGCCACTAGTCCACACGTTGCCTTAGCCGTGTTGATTACACCGGGCACTCCAGCTCCGGGGTGTGTGCCGCCTCCCACGATATAGAGTCCGGGGATATTTGGCGCACGATTGTGTGGACGAAAGTACGCGCTCTGCGTCAGTTTCGGGGCGACGGAAAATGCAGAGCCATGGTAGGCATTTAACTGTTCATGGAAGTCTTGAGGTGTGAAGTGTCGACGCGTGTCGATGGAAGAACGCAATCCTGGAAGATGTTGCTCGAGTGTTTCGAGAATTGCGTTTCCGTAGCGCTCAGCGACGATGCCCCAATCAATTGCGGCGCGTCCTAGATGGGGAACGGGGCTGAGCACATAGAATCCCTCACATCCGTCAGGTGCCAGCGAGGGATCCGTGACCGTCGGTGCATGCAAGTATAAACTGAAATCCTCAGGCAACCGATTGCCTTTGAAGATGTCGTTAAGCAAGCCCTTGTAACGCGGCCCGAAAATAATCGTGTGATGTGCCAGGTCACTGTATTTGCGATTTGTACCGAAGTACATCACGAACAGTGACATTGACCATTCCATTTTCTCAAGACGCTTTACCACCGGCTGAGCCGCAGGAACCGATTGATAGAGCTTGGCATACGTGTGGTGTACGTCCGCATTGGAAACCACCAAATCAAATGATTCGTGATGTACAGGGTCGGTTGAAATCAAGTGCTTCGTTTTCGTTCCGGCTTCCACTATTTCGATTCTTCGCACCGGTGTGTCGAGCCTGATTTCACCACCCAAGTTTTCAAACAGTCGCACCAATCCGTTGACTAACGCACCTGTCCCGCCACGCGGAAAGAACACGCCCCACTGCCGCTCGATCCAATGAATCAACGTATATATCGCACTCGTTTCGTACGGATTGCCTCCAACGAGAAGGGGATGGAAGCTGAAGGCTTGCCTTAGATGTTCGTCCTGGATGTAGCGAGAGACGGTCGAATAGACACTGCGATCTGCTCGCAATCTCGCCAGTTGCGGAGCAGCCCGAATCATGTCGCTGAATCGCAGGAACGGTGTTGCACCAAGTTCCTCGTAGCCCTTTTTGAAAACGCGACGCGAGTATTCAGCAAAACGCCGATAGCCTGCCACGTCGCCTGGACTGATCGAGCGAATTTGCTCGATCAAATCTTGTTCGTTGGAAGTGTAGTTGAATGCAGAACCATCTGGCCACTGCAAGCGGTACATTGGTTCGACCGGCAACAATTCGACGTAGTCACCCATGTCGCGTCCAGCAATCTCAAACAACTCCTCGATACAGTGAGGCGCGGTTATAACTGTCGGACCGGCGTCAAAAGTAAATCCATTGTCTTCGTACACGTAAGCCCTTCCGCCAGGCTTATCGCGCGCTTCGAAACAGGTTGTCTCGAAACCCATTGCCTGTAAGCGAATTGCCGCGGCGAGTCCGCCGAATCCGCTACCGATAACCGCAGCTCGGCCTCGGAATCCAGTCGGTGAGGCTTGTGACTGTCGATTGGCGACGTTGCGAGTCGTGCCCGCGCTGGGTGTGGTCGCGATTGA
>DNPC01000443.1 GCA_003501565.1 Planctomycetaceae bacterium
TGGGACCGACGGACAAGCCGATTCCAACTCGCTCTTGCCGGCTGGGGATGAACCAGTTCCACCACCTTTGTATTTGCAGGTTCAATACGGATTCTTCAGCGCCAAGCATTAATTGGCCGTCCGTAGACACTCCCGAAGAGGATAAACAGATGCTTCGATTCCATTGCCACTTCGTCGCCTTGACCACTTGGTTGCTTTTGAGCCATTCATCAATGGCTCAGGAAATAAAACCACCTACCAGCACAGCGGGCAAGTTGCTTGGCGGGTGGTTAGAGTTCATGAACGCCACCGATGGTTCTCCAGCAAACGCCTTCAATCCGGCTGGCTTTCGCGACAAAACCGACACGGCAAGATCTTCACGAATCGAATTCCGCAACCGTGGGCGCGAGATTTTTGGGTCATTGAAACTTGCCAAAATCCTGGATGAAAAGGAAAGGGAGATTGCTGTCGTCTTATCCAGCAAGAAAGGTCAAGAGATTCAAGTCACGCTCTTTCTCACGCCGGCGCCCGACAATCTGATTGAAGCAGTAAAGATGGAACCCTACCGACGCTCTACACCGAAGGGCCCGCAGCCCGATGAACAGATAAAAGAGCGAATTAAAGAAATCATGGAGCGTGCCCAGACTGCTGGTTTCTCCGGTGCGGTGCTAATCGCAAGAAAATCAGAACCGATGTTTGCTGGAGCCTATGGACTAGCGAATCGCAGTTACAACGCCCGCAACACAATTCATACAAAGTTCAACCTGGGCTCGATGAATAAGATGTTCACAGCAGTTGCGATCATGCAACTCGTCGAGCGAAATCAACTGGAATTGGCTGATCCGGTGTCAAAGTACTTGGACCAGAGTTGGCTTCCCAAGGTCGACACCGACCAAATCAAGATTCATCATCTCCTCAACCACACTTCAGGCCTGGGTAGCTACTTTAACGAAGACTTCCAGAACGGATCTCGAGCAAACTTCCGATACATATCCGATTACAAACCACTGCTATTGGCGGAAAAAATCGATCAAACACCAGGGTCCGGTTGGCGGTACAGCAATACCGGATACTTGTTGCTCGGTGCAATAGTGGAAAAGGTAACCGGTGACAGCTACTTCGATTACGTGCGCGCCAATATCTACCAGCCTGTCGGCATGACCGACTCTGACTGCTTCGAGTTGGACACGCCGACTGAGAATCTTGCGTACGGCTACTTTCGCGAAGGCGACCAGTGGAAGAACAACTTGTTTTTGCACGTCATAAAGGGCGGGCCTGCTGGGGGTGGCTACTCAACGCTTCGAGATCTGCTTCGGTTCTCCAATGCGCTGTCCGGCGGTCAACTACTTTCATCCGAGAACACTCGGAATCTCGTCACTCCCAAAGCGAATTCGCCCACTTATGGATATGGTTTTGAGATCGCGAAAACGCCAACCGGCCTGGTCGCTGGCCACAGCGGCGGATTTCCTGGTATCGAATCGCATCTTTCGATGTACCTGGACAAAGGTGTTACCCTTGTCATTCTATGCAATGCAGACAATTGCATGAATCTGGTGCTCGACGACCTCCGCGACGTAGTTTCATCGATCCAGAACTAGGCGACTTCGCCGTTAAAGAGATTCACGCAGCGTTTCCCAACGCTCAACGGTCCCATCCTCAGGATCATTAACCATACCAACAGACTGAAAACCGCACTTGGTCAGCACTCTCATCGATGCGTTGATTTCCGGCAGCGTGTGGGCGCGAACGATACAGACTTCGTCGTTCGAAAAAGCAAACTGGACGAGAGCCAAGGCTGCTTCCGTCGCATAGCCTTGTCCTTGCTGATCCGGATGCACCATGTAGGCAATCTCGACTACGCCGTCCTCATCCGGTGGCCCCTTAAATCCACATTGCCCTATTTCAGTTGAATCCTCACGATGCACTATTGCAAAACCATGAATCCACGGATCTGACTCTTTTGCATTCAGAAATTGCTCCAACCACTCAGGTGAAACGTGTTCCCTTTCGGCTGGTGAAAGCGATTCAACACTCGCTCGAGCTTCTTCCACAGACGGCAAAACGAGCTTCAGCCGCTCGGTCAGCAATAGACTAGGGTTCATTGAGAGTTCCGGGCAAGAATCGAAGAGGTTGCGTTGCTTGTGCAGCCTTCAATGTAGCGAACTCCATTGCGGCTTGCAGACAGGTCCCCGGTGTAGTTCGCCAGGCGCGGAGTTGCGAGCATTCGGTAATGCCGTTTCCGATGATTTTGACTTTCAGCCGTGCTAACGCATGAGACTGCTTCGCTGAGATAAGGCACTCTATCGGGCCAACGGTTGTTCTGGATAATTCATGGTTGATTCAAGCTCGGACCAACCATGAATCATGGTGGTACCGGCGAAACTTTGAGAAAGCCGACAACCGTGCGGTCTGCCGTCCTTGCACACTCCTTAGTCACTTCCGAGGCCAAGTTGCAAACTCAATTCACGATCACTTTCCTAAGTGCCGTCCTGGTCTTCCATTTGCTGGGAGTTGCTCATTCCCAGGATAACCGTCACCAAGAGGCATTGGACTTTCAGGCGATGATCCAAGCGGTTCCGGAGACTGCCAAATTCGTTGACGAGCGTTTCTACATCTGGGGCGGTAGCATGGTTCGTGACACAGAAGGCACGTGCCATTTATTCTACAGCCGTTGGCCGCGAGCATTGGGGCACAACGCTTGGGTAACGCACAGCGAGATCGCTCACGCAACTGCCAAGCATCCGCTGGGCCCATACACACACGTCGGCGTTGCACTCGAACCACGGCAAGGATCTTACTGGGACGGCAATTGCACACACAACCCCACGGTGCATCAGTACGACGGCCGCTATTACCTCTACTACATGGGGAATTTTGGCGACGGCAAGGCGACCAAGAAACTAAACATGACCCACCGTAACAACCAACGCATTGGTGTTGCGGTTGCCGATTCTCCAGCAGGTCCTTGGACTCGTTTCGATGCGCCGTTGATTGACGTGACAGCAAAACCGGGCGCGCACGACGAATTGATGACTAGCAATCCGTCAATCCTCCGGCGATCCGACGGAATCTACGTGTTGATCTACAAAGCTGTCAGCACGAAAGGCAAACTGCCCTTCGGTGGCCCCGTTGTCCACTTGGCAGCAACGTCAAAGTCACCCACTGGACCGTTTACCAAGCTGAACACGCCCTTGTTCACGGTTCCAGGAGCCAAATTTGCAGCCGAGGACCCCTATATTTGGTCAGATGGCAACCAATGCTGGGCAATCGTGAACGATCACAAAGGTATTTTCAATCGAACCGGTAAGGACTCGCTCGCCTTGTTTTCCTCGACCAATGGCCTCGACTGGAACGTGGCGGAGCGCCCCATAGTTTTGCAACGCCAACTCCGGTGGACGGATGGTTCAGAGCAGTCCTTCCATCGGCTAGAGCGTCCGCAACTCTGGCTGCAGGATGGAGTTCCCAAAGTCTTGTTTTGTGCAGCCGAGCCAACCAAGGACAAAGGGCATTCATTCAATGTACACATCCCACTCTCGCAGGAATAAGCGGTCCGCACGACTGAGCAACTTGGTTGAAGAGCAGGTTCTCTGATTGAACACGCAATGGTGTTCCACTGCTTACGCCACTCTCTGGCGATACTCTCCGGCGATACTCTTTGGGCCAATCCTGGTACTCGAACTTATTCCGTGTTGCCCCACACCGACTTGGAACCATTACAGAAAGTCAAAGCATGCGCATAGCAGTTTGCGGCCTGCCGCAGTGTGCCTGCCGGTGTGATACGCGTTAACTGCGAAAGTGAGTTTGTCGTTATAGCGGGGCATTCCCAGCGGATTTTGCGGCGTTCTAGGGGCTCTCTGCTGCTGAGTCACTTTGCAGCGTTCTACGCTTGCGAAGAAAAACGCACACCTTTTTCACCAAGCGTTCCCGGATTCGTGAGAGCTGACTGCCCCACTCAGCTCGACAAATTCAGCTCGACAAATTAAGCGTATCGATGCACACTGCGACAAAAAACGTACGACCCCATGCAGCTAGGCACACATGGACGGTTTTGGGTGCCGTTCTGTGGGCATTTACGATGATGGGATGCTTGGGCAGCCTGCTGGCATACAGCCGTACTCCCGGGGATAAACATACTCCTCTCGATCAAATCACTGCATCCATTGCAACAGTTGTCGGCCATCACGAACCTGGAGTGTGGGGGATAGTGATGGCTCTCCATCCAAAATGCGCGTGCTCGCGAGCAAGCCTCAATGAGCTTTGGCACGTCTACGAACAAAGCCCCCAGCCTCTCCGGTGTTATTTCCTGATATACGAACCCGGCGATGTCAGCGACCATTGGAGAGATTCTTCGACAATGCTCGACCTTACGCAATTTCCTGATGCCGTTCGTATCGATGACCCGAACGGACAACTTGCTTGCTCGCTTGGAATGGCCACCTCAGGCGTTACTCTTCTGTTTGCGCCGGATGGAGAGATCCGATTCAGCGGCGGACTGACCTTTGCCCGGAGCCATGAGGGTCGCAATCGCGGTACCTACGCAATCATGGCTCAACTGAAGGGCATGCCCGTGAACTACGCTTCGACACCGGTCTTTGGATGTTCTATCGGCTGCAACAGTCAGGCTGACGAGCCCGCAGCGCCCAACAACGAAGGAGCTGACAATGTACAGCGATGATGCGAGATTGAATGGAAAACTGGCGCAGTACACGGAGCGGTTGTATCGCCGACAGCTGCGCGACCTCCGCATCACAGCTGATCGAGCTGTGGCGTGCATCCTGATCGGCCAATGGATATTTGCGATATGCTGTGCTTTGCTTATTTCGCCATTCGCTTGGGAAGCAGAGCATAGTACGATCCACGTCCACGTGTACGCCGCCGCCGGTATTGGTGCCTTATTGACGATCGTACCAATCGGCTATGTTTGGTTCGCTCCCGGCGCGACCATCACTCGCTGGGTAACCACGTCGGCGCAGGTGCTCTTTTCAGGCCTGCTAATTCACTTGATGGGCGGCCGGATCGAAGCCCACTTCCATGTCTTCGGTTCGCTGGCCTTAATCGCGGCCTACCAAGATCGGCTGCTGTTTGTACCTGGTGTCGCAATCATCACAGCCGATCATTTGATCCGCGGCGTGCTTTGGCCAGAATCCGTATTTGGTACCGCAATGATGTCGGTAGTGCGGGCCTTTGAACATGCCGGCTGGGTGCTTTTCTGCACTGTGTTTCTTCTCTGGGGCGTCACACAAACACTCAAGCTGCTTCGCAAAAGTGCCGAACTACAAGCCTCTCTGATCGATGAACGCGACCTACTCGAAACCCGCGTCGAAGATCGGACGCAAGAAATCGAACACCAGCGTTACATTATGGCTGCTGTAATGCAAACAATCCCCGCCGCAGTCTTTTGGCGGGGCGCTGACGATCGTTTCCTCGGATGTAACGATACGTGCGCAGAATTCCTAGGGCTGAAGTCACGCCACGAAATCGTAGGAAAGCTGAACAAAGAGGTTCAGTACATAGCCGACCGAATCACCAACGAAGAAAGTTGATTTCAAACGCGACGCCCCGACGAGCTGCCGCGGTTGAGTGTCGAAGA
>DNPC01000186.1:0-6200 GCA_003501565.1 Planctomycetaceae bacterium
GGCCGTTGGCGAGCTTCTCTTTGACTTGTTTGATACTGAAGCGAGTTTGGGCTGCGCGGCCTTTGAGTTAGGCTTCGCCTGTCGCTAGTTTTGCTGCCCTTGTCCTTGTCCTTGTCCTGCTCCCGGCTGCACCCGTCCTACTGGTGGCTGTCCCTGTCCACCTCCCGGCTGGACCTGTCCTACCGGTGATTGTCCCTGTCCCACTCCCGGCTGCAACGCACCGCCGGGTGGCTGTGCCGGTAGATTACCCGCGCCTTGCGCTGCCCCCGGTGGCTGTTGGGCGCCTGGGCCGGCAGGTAGATTGCCGGGAGCTTGCCCTGGGACTTGTGGCCGGATTTGTTCAAGCTGCTGGAACATCTGTTGAAGTTCTTCAGCCGTTGGAACTTGTGGCTGCGGGAGCGAACCCGGACCGGGGAGTTTCGAAATGGGCAGTTGTGCGAGGGCCATGGCTTGGTCGAGCGGATTGAGCCCCAATGCAGTCTGCATATCTCCAAGAGCGATAAACCAACGCGTCTGCGCGTCAATTAACTTCAATTCCGTTTCCGTGAGCTTTGTTTCTAGGATATTGATGTAGATGAGATCAACTTTGCCGAAACCCTGGTTGAATCCGTATTGAAATCGTGCGAGTGTGTCGACGGCCAGTTGGAGTCCTTGTTCGCTTTGCTTAATCATTTGTTCGGCAGCAACAAGCGCTGAGTAGCTTGCTTTCAAGTTCGCTGCGATTTTGTTTTGAACAAACTGATACTTCTGATTAAGCTGCGCTAGTTTCGCGTTGGTAGACACGATTTTACCGCGAGCTTTTCGCAACTGAAGCGGCACTTCACCTTGAACACCGACTAGCAATTCGAACTGCCCTTTGTCGTTGGAACTAGAAGCACGCAGACCTACATCTTGACTTGCTTCGGCAATCGCGTCGATCCTTGGAAGCAACTCGTTGCACGCGAGCTGATTGTCCAGCTGTACCGACCGCATTTCCAAACGAAGCAGCACTGGCTCGGGAAGTCTTGCCTGAGCATTAGTAAAGTCTGTTGCAAAGTCCCTGCCTCCGACCGGCTGCACTTGCGGGAAATGTAGTGGGATCCAGTCGTAGTTGGGGACGATGGGTTGGCCGTTTTCGTCTCGCAAAAACAGCGATAGTTTCACCGCTGCTTCTACGTACTTTTGTTGCATCTCGAACGCCTTGGCCGTCCTTTCGGCGATCAATTGGTTGTTCAGGACTAGCTCCACTTCAGCGAAGAGCGTTTCGCGAACACCCGTCTCAAGCTGTCTTCCACGCTGGAGCGCAAGATTGAGCAATTCCTGCTGTGCATCGAGTGAGAGCCCTGCGGCAACCCATTTCCAGAAGGCTGCGGTGGCCTCGTGGCTGCTGTCTAGAATAGCCTGTTGCACCTGTGGGTCAGCAGCCTGACGTCCGAGTGATGCCTGGAACAATGCAACGCGCTGCGGATCAATCGCGCGGCCCGCTAACAGAGGTTGTGCGAATGCGAGCTTAAACTCTCCGCCTTCGTTTGTCTCGCGTTCCTTGTACCACGGCTGAAAATCCCCACGGCCGACGCGATAGCCCGCTGCGGCGTAACCACCCCACCAAGTTTGTCGGGCCACGCCAATGCCATGGCGGAAGTTGCGATAGAAGCCGGTCGGCTCGTTCAGCGTGTAACCTTGCAGCTTGGTGTCATAGGCGCCCCACGCACTAGTGACCTCGCCCGCGGCAACCTGACGTTGCAATCGAGCTGCTTGAATCTCGGGAAACGCACTGTAGACGCTCGCAATGACATCTGAAAGTCTGAGCGGATCCTCATTCTCTTCTTTGTGTCCACCCAGTAGTTGAGGGGCAGTGTATGCCGACGGCATCTGGCTACCCGGCAGACCGTAGCTTTGAGCTGGGGCATTCGGAGTGCTGGGAGTCCCCAGAAGATTCACTTTGTTTTCGCCCGAACCCAGCAGCGTGCTTTCTGGAACCGTGTACGGATCGCGAAACTGCGGTGGCGTTTGCTGGTTGATTCCCGGCGGCTGCGTCTGCAACGAATTTGGCGACGCAAGCGGCATGCGCTGCAGATTGTTCGGGGCTACTGTGTTTCCGGAGGCGGATCCGGGAAGGGCTGGCTGTTGTCCTGCCTGCGCACTAGGCGATGATGTTTGTTGGCGGCTGGAACCCGTAAGTAGGCCGGGCGGCAGTGGTACGGGGCGATAGGCCTGTCGAGATGAAGTTGATCCTTGCACGTTCTGGGGGAACCCATCGCGTGTCGCCTGCGCTCTTGCGGCGGGTGGAGGGACCAACGTTCCCCCCGCGGCCACAGAAATGGCTAGCGCGCGGACAACGGATAGTAAGCGGCCCCGCGCAGCCGTCCGTGTTAAGGCTTGGGCAGTTTGACCTTGCTGCCTTTGTCGTCTTTCTTGCCGGGTTCGGAGTCGGAGACGACCGGTGGGAATCCGTTTAGTTGACGCCATATCTCATATCCAAGAGGAACAGTGCGCAGCAATACCCATCCATTGGCTCGCACGCCTTGTCTTAGATATCGGTTATCTGGCCAGTCAGTTTCGCCTGCAAACTGCTTATCTGGGGTCACGATTATGCGAAAATTCCCTTTGCCATCATCAGTTGGGAAGACTCGGTCGACTTTACCGCCAAACGTGCCCACCGCCACGCTCGGCCAACCGACGAATTGAACTGCGGGCCACCCTTCGAATTGCAGCCGCACGTGGTCATCTTCATGGATCAACGGAATGTCATTGCCTGAGACTTGCATCTCAATCGCCATGTCTGTCGCGGCCGGAACGATCACAAACAGCTGATCAGTCTCTTTGACCGTAAAGCTGTCTGAGAGCCCATTCCATTGTTGAATTAGGCCGGAACGCGGCGCGTAGACCTTATTACGATCGAGCAAATTGAGCTTGTTTTGGAGGTCAAGAATGTCCTTGTTGAGCTTACTAAGCTCTTTCCTTTTCTCTGCGACCTTTTGCGTGGCCTCGCGATTCTTAACTAGTATGCCGTTTCTTTTTGACTCAATATCTGCAATCACGGCTTCCACGTCTTGAGCCGCTTCCTCCCGAGCGTTCTCGGCCTTATCTACTTTGTTGACGGCGGCGCGAAATTCTTGCAGGTAGCTGAACACTTCCTGCTGAGGGACCAACCCAGCAGGTAAGGTTCTCAATGCAACTTCGTATTTGTTCTTCTTGTCATTGTAAATATTCTTTTCTACTTCCAGTTCGTTTTTTTTCTGCTCCAACTTTGCCTTGAAGCTCTCGAGTTTGCTGCCGAGGCTTGAGAGCATTTCTGTGCCTGAAACCACCGTCTCTTTTTCAATTTCAATCGCTTCAGCGAGGATCACGTCGACCGAAGCCTTTGCTGCCCTCAGTTCTGTTATCTGTTGTTTTAACTGCTGCTCTTCCTCGTTGGCGAATGGGGAAATCTTCAGCAGTAAATCGCCTTCCTCAACGTACGTACCTTCACGGAGCCCAGGCTTTACGTAACTGATTACACCACCGCCTTTCACTGGGCAAAGGACTGGTTGAGGTCTTTCCTGGGGATCAACAGCAATGACTGTGCCTGTACCGCGGGCGGTTTGTTGCCATGGAACAAAGATCATGATGATGATCGTGGCAATCAAGCAATAAAGCGTAAGCCGACCGACGAAACGTACGAATCGCCCGGTGCGAACAAGGTGCAGCGCCGGAAAATCAGAATTGATCAGTTCAGCATTGCTCATTCTAGTGTCCCTCCAATTGCAAATTGACGTCCGTAAGTTCAGCGATGTCGCGTCGGTTCGTACCAACAATCAGTGTCCAAGGTGCATCGGGGGCAGCGATTACCCCCCAGATCTTCTCGAAGACTTCTTCGGGCAAATCGTCCAGTAGGCTGTCGACCAACAACAGTTTGGGTGAACCAGCAATCGCCCTAGCGACGATCAACTGTGTCTGTTGTGTGCTCGAAAGTGGTGAACCGTGCGATTCAAGTACCGTCTGGGTTGCACCGGGGAGGCGTAGGATCGTCTCCCATAGGCCGACTTTGTCGAGTGCTTCCCGCACCAACTGCTTTCCGATAAAGGTCCGGCCTACATCAACGTTCTCTTCAATGGTTCCGTGGAATACGGCCCCTCGGCAGGCGTACCCCACGATGCGACCGTCGCCAGTTTGGGCTGCCGACTGAGCATCGAATCCAGCGATCTGGGCCAGGCCATGGTGGGGGCTGATCAGACCGGCCAGAGACTTGAGCAAGAGCGACTTGCCAGCCCGATACGTTCCCACGATGGAAACTGTTTGTCCTGGATCAATGTTGAGCGCCGGTACCTTGCATGAACTTCCGGTTGAACCAAAGTGGAAATCCAGCTCTTCCCAGCTCACCGCTGCGGGACCGTCAGGCAGGCCGCCGACCTCGGTACGCGGATCAATGTTGATATCGATCAGGTGTCCCACCTTGTCCATTCCAGCCATCAGATCGTAGAACTTCTCGATACTCTTACCGGCTTTCGCAAACGCACCGACGATTACCGTCACAACCAACTCGCTGGCCACCAATTGTCCAAGCGTCAGCTCCTGGGTAATCACTAACCAGCCCCCGAGGCCGAGCAGGGCTGTCGACGCGATGACCTGCAATCCGATCGCAAACGCAACTTGTCGAATCACTACTCGGAACTGAAGTTTACGTGCGTTCAAGTAATCGGCGGTCAGGCGATTAGCCCTCTCGACGGCCAGCATTTGACCACCGTTTACCTTGAAGGCCGCCGGAGTTGCCAAAACATCTTGCAGCCAGTGCGCAATGCGATACTTCGTAATCGATTCATCAATTGCGGTACGAATACCACCGCGGCCGAGTGCCCAAGTGATGCCGATCATGGCTGCCAAGAGCGCGATGTCGAATCCAAGCAGGAACGGATGGTAAAACGCGAGCAACAGCAAACCCATTACCGTCGTAAGCACGATGGAAATGCCGTCCAGCAGCAGTACTGCTGAAGCTTTCTGAATGGTCATGATGTCGAAGACGCGGTTGGCTAATTCGCGTGGATACGCTCCGTGAAGCGACGCCTGGTCTGCACGCGGAAACCGATGGGCTAGGTCACCAACGATCCTGACCAACTGCCGGCGCTGGATAACTTCGACAACCACCGTTTGCAGTACGTTCAATACACCTGCGATACCCAAACAAGCTAGCAACATCGCCGCCAAGACGAGCAATGGCTGGATGTAGACGCCCCAGCTGACCACATTCACCAACGACTCAACCGCCAAGGGGGAAGCCAGAGACAACACGCCGGCCACCAATCCGAACAACGCGATGATCCAGATATCCCTGGCGTCTAGCTTGAGCAGATTGATAATCCGCTCCAGTGGTGACATGTGTTCGTGGTGTCCTTCGTCGTGGTCATCACCTGCATGTGACGCTGCCCCGGCGCTTGATAATGTTGCGCACTCAAGCTCTGGTTTAGCAATCAGACTCCGCGGCGGACCCGCTTCGGCATCAGCTGCGTACAAGTTGTCGAGTTGGCTACGCGTGATCAAACTCGTCTCGACCGAGTCGCTGATTCGCGATGCTTCGATCTTTCCACCCGAGAGCTGTTCGAAGACCCAGTACGTGTCGGGCGCGTCGAAGAGAACGACGGGGAATCCCTCTTGGAGAGAACTCAGCACGTCGTTTGGCTCGATGGGATGTTCGGAAATGAAGATTCCCATCTGGCGACCGCCAGCGATCAACGTCCCAAAGTCGCGTGCTGCGTTTTCAGGCGAGATATCACCTAGATTGAGCTTCGTAACGTCGATCGGTTGGCTCGTGCTCAGCCCGATGCGCCGCAGAATCTCAACAACTTGATATTCATTCAGGGGAACGCCGGCATCCATACCGCCAGCAGACTCGTCGTTGCTCATGCTGTTTCCTAGTGTCTTTCCACGCGATGCGCCCCGGGGCACAATTCATGGTTGTGCCACGGAAGCAGGTTGTACGAGTTAGGCCAATGGAATCGTCCGTGATAGTTGTGCAATCCGCGCGCAGATTGCGAAAAAGACTAGCATTTTTGGCAGCGTTTGCTGATGAAAAAAAGTGTTCTGTCGGCGGATTTGAATCGATTTTGCCACCCGCCCGTAGCATGGTAGGCAAGTGGGAATCGCTACGGAAATTCGCGTCGCACAAACAAGCGATCTGCACATTCCCAGGTCTCAAGTCCCACGGTTCGCAGTTTCCTGATGCCTGGCTCCTGGCTCCTGGCTCC
>DNPC01000186.1:6279-7094 GCA_003501565.1 Planctomycetaceae bacterium
GGCTCCTGGCTCCTGGCTCCTGGTCCCTGGTTCCCAATTTGCTGCACCTAGTACGACCCTCCTCACGCGAGGGTAAAACGTGAGCAGGTGGCGATCAGGGTGGAATCGCACTCTCTGGCAGGGTGAGCATCGTACGATCTCCTAGGCCAGAACGGCTGGCTGCTGCAGTTTCTCCGCAGCATGGCTGATTATGCTTCAGCGGTTTTACCGATCGAAACTGGTTCCCAAGTGTCGTCGGCACCGTAGCGTTGCGTTTGACCTTGAATGCAGAACAGGTGTAACCACCCGTTCGTGACTAAGTCATGTACGTGATCGTGTCGCATCACGACGGCCTGAATCTCCTCGGCAGGTGCATCAATAAAGACCTGCAACCGCACTGGTTCGTGCTGCAGGCCTTCACCACCGCTGAGCGATTGAATCGGCAGACCGGTTCGCAGGTCACCTGAATTTCCTTCCAACACACCGATACCGCCAACCACGTTGTGCAGCGCTTTGTTTCCACAGCCATAGGTACTGTTGTCTACGGTACTAGCAAAGTACTGCATGTTGATCCAGTTGGCGACGACCATGGGAGCTGTCATGATCAACTCAAGGGTCGAAAAGTCTTGGTCCTTTTGATAGTCGTAGCTGTGCAAGAACACTCGGCCGCCGAGTCGAAGTGGCTTGGTTCTTTCACGAGGCGCGACTATCATCGCAGCGTTCCCGGCCAGCCCCCATTCGGGCCTAACCTGAGACCAATCACGACTGCGCTCAAGTAGTTGTTCACCATCGATGCCTTCACCGAATCGCACCGCTCGCTCGGCCCGGGTCAAAGT
>DNPC01000192.1 GCA_003501565.1 Planctomycetaceae bacterium
TCCGTCGATTCGCGAGCCGCAATCGGGACATTTAGAGTCTCCGACATTTCCCAGTCCCAGCGGCAACCGATACGCGACAACGTTTAGGAAACTGCCGACACACGCCCCAAAACTGAAGAACCAAACGGCGATGGTTGCATCCAAGCATGCCGATAGTATCGCCATCGGCCAATCAGCGCCATCGGACCGTTGAGCGATCGAGTGCGTGTTGATGACGGAATTTACACCGACGTATAGTATGACCGCGCCTATCAGCGAAGTCAGCGTGATGCGGTACGGCCAGTTAGGACGTTGTTTGCGTCGCTTGTGCACTAGTTGGCCAATGGGTGTTCAGTGGGAAGTGTGATGATCGCTCTCAAATTGGCTCGCGAGTATACCACTGGCTGGACGAAGTGTCGCGTGCATTGCCAGCCCATTCGAACAGCATGCTCCAGCATTCGCTGGACGCGAAAAACAGTTTACTACGCCAGATTCAGAAGATGCCAAGCTCTCCAATCACCGAAGTACCAGCCGTCCGAATTCGCAGATTGAATCCTGCGGCCCGGGATCTCTTGCCGGAAGCGGTCAATACAGACCCCTCAAACGTTGACGGACTCTCAGGCCCGAACTCTGGGCAATACGTGGTGTACTGGATGACCGCGTTTCGGCGAACGAAAAGCAACTTTTCACTGCAACTGGCGCGTGATTTGGCTGTCGCATGCGACAAGCCATTGATCATCCTGGAGCCGCTCAGAATCGGCTACCGCTGGGCGAGCATCCGAATGCACCAGTTTGTGATTGAAGGGATGCGAGATAACGCGGCAGCCGCCCGGGCAGCCGATGTCCGCTACTTTCCCTACGTCGAACCGGAGCCGCATGCAAGTCAAGGAATGATCGAGGCGCTAGCTGCGAATTCGGCTGCCGTCGTGACTGACGATTATCCTTGTTTTTTTCATCCCGCCCTGCTTCGGCTGGCGGCTCGCCGCATCACGGCACCACTGTTTGCCGTGGACTCAAACTGCCTAATGCCCCTAGCTGTACCCGACCGAACGTTCACCGTTGCGCATTCGTACCGGCGGTATATGCAGAAAGTGCTACCAGAACATCTGACCGTGTTTCCCGAACTAGAACCCCTGAAGTCAAAGCGGCTAAACAAAAGTGATAAAGTTCGATTGCCCCGAGGATTCGCAACGCAATATCCCGAAGCCAAGATTGCGAAGCTGCTTGCTCCAGGCGGCCTCGAACACTTGGACATTGATCAAAGCGTAACGCCTGGGGCCGTTTCCGGTGGGCAAGTAGCAGCAGGCGAGCTTCTTGCAAAGTTTGTCAATCACACCCTGGATGGTTACGGTCAGGACCGCAATGAGCCCGACCAGGTGGGTTCAAGCCAGTTGTCACCGCACTTGCACTTTGGCCACATTAGCTCGCATGAAGTGTTCGGGGCCATCATGGATCACCAGTCTTGGACGCTGGACAAACTGCAAAAACCTAACGGGAAAATGAGTGGGTTCTGGGGCGTCAGCGAAGATGCCGAAGCCTTTTTAGATCAACTGTGCACTTGGCGCGAGATCGGGTTCAACATGTCGTTCCGGGAACGGAACTATGACTCCATTGAATCACTGCCTGATTGGACGCAGAAGACAATTGCAGAACATCGCGATGATCCACGAGCTGAAGTTTATACCCTGGAAGAATTCGAATCAGCGCGCACCCATGATGAACTCTGGAACGCAGCTCAAAGGCAGTTGGTACGCGAAGGCCGTATCCACAACTATTTGCGGATGTTGTGGGGCAAGAAAATTTTGCACTGGACGCCCAGTGTCGAGAGTGCACTTGCCATTATGGTGCATCTAAACAACAAGTACGCACTCGACGGTCGCGACCCGAATTCCTACAGCGGTATTTTCTGGGTACTCGGACGCTACGATCGCGCCTGGGGCCCCCAGCGTGAGATTTTCGGAAAAATTCGCTACATGACCAGCGATAGCACCGCCAGAAAATTCTCGGTCAAACAGTATCTCAAACGATTTGGCCCCGACGCCCATTAGCTCGGGCTCGAAGCTGTCGATCGTGGCGATTCGACCAGCAATCGTGTCCAGTAATGGCTGGAAATTGCTCGCAAATCTCACAACACTTCACGGAGTCGGGGTTACCGGCGGGGCGGTCCGTGCAAACCGCATTCTTAGTTGCTCGGTTGCAGCTGTATTGCCGAGTTTCTCAGCCTTCAGATACAGAATCGTCGCGATGGTGCCGTTACGCGGGAAACCCAACCCGTTGTCCAGCATGTAAGCGAGTGAATTGTACGCGTCGGAATAACCCGCGTCGGCGGCGACCTGAAATCGCTTGATGGC
Organism: Planctomycetaceae bacterium; assembly: GCA_003501565.1. Lineage (GTDB taxonomy): Bacteria > Planctomycetota > Planctomycetia > Pirellulales > Pirellulaceae > Aureliella. Next base: position 2,331 of record DNPC01000192.1, read on the forward strand.
GGCTGAATAGTCCACAGCTGTTCCATGACCATACAGTTCCATGGTTCCCAGTCCCCACTCACCAGCGATACTTCCCCGCTCGATAGCTAGTTCGTACATCTGTTTAGCCCGGTCAAAGTCGGCTTCCGTTCCCGCGGCCCATTCGTAGGCGTAACCAACTTGGAATGCGGCATCGGCGTAACCTCCGGCTGCTGCTTTTTCAAACCATGACAAAGCTTCGGGCAAGTTCTGTTCGCCCGCGACACCGGTTCGAAACATCTGCCCAGCGTTGAACTGTGCCAGTGAGTATCCTCGGCGAGCGGCGGTCAAATAATGCTCGAGAGACTTTTCGTAATCGCGCTGAACGCCTAGGCCATATTCACGGCACCAACCTAAACAAGTGATTGCGTCCACATTATTGCGGTCTGCAGCTTTGCTGGCCCAGCTGTAAACCTGTTGATAAATCGGACTCTCGCGATCGTGGTAGCCCCATGCGACTTTGTACATTGCGCCCGGATATCCCAAGCGTGCGGCCCTTCGGAACCAACGTGCAGCTTCCTTTTTGTCTATCGCTGTCCCTAGGCCCCATTCGTGCGACGAACCAACCGCGAAGAGAGCGGAAGGTTCGCTTGAGTTGGAAAGCGATTCAAGATAGTTAATGAGGCTATCAGAATCATCACTTGGCGGTCCGGGCTCAACCTGATTGAACAGCAAGTAGTTCTCCTGAAAGAATACCTGCGCGTGCAACTCCCCTTCTTTTGCAAGCTTCCGCATCTGTGTGTTAAAGTCTTCTTGAGACAGCGACGCAGTAAACTCTGTCGTTCTTCGTTCACCGTGTCGGAGAAGTTCTACCGTGATGGTCTGTCCGGACTCTAGATCTTTGGTGATTTGAGATAGGTCAAATGAATCCAAGATCGGCTTGCCGTCGGCAGCGACGATGATATCGTCGACTTGCACATCATTTTGCAGCGACGGCAATACAAGGTGCACTATCGCACCTACGGCCGAATCAAGCTGCAATCGCTCGACCTCCGGATCGGCAATGTCACTATATGTGATACCCAGCAAACCGGGTTCTTGAGCGAAGCCTCCGCACGATATCGCCAGGGCTATCAAGAGAAAACAGGGGCGTGGCAAACGCTTTGGGGCGAAGGAATTCTGCAGAGCTCTCATGTTGTACACCGAACTGCTTCCCGGTGGCGAGTGCGGGGAACGAACTTTTCAGGAATAGTCTAACTGTTTCCAAGCCTACGCGGGTTTGCAGTCATCGTTTCGCTATCCGTGTATCCACCTGTGGAATGCGGCGTAGTAATTGCTCTTGACCATCTCTGCGAATACACGTGGCTTGCTATGCTTGGATTTTAGTCCTAGGTCGCCATTGTAAGACATTCGACACTTACAAAAGCAACACCATCGGCGGAAATCGACGGACGCTGTCGCTGGCATAGCACAGCGTGCTTGTACTGACACTTGCACCCAGAGGCAATTAAACGGTGGGGTAGATTAGCTTTCGAAGCCCGATGATTCGCGAAGTTCAGCCGCGACGTTCGTCGCTTCTAGGACCCTCATGCATAAGTGACTCGCCGTGAAATCGAATTTCAAACCGTTTAAATAAGACTGTGACTGTTTAAGGGCGGTATTCCGCCATCGGTAGATTGCTGGGAAGCTGTGCCATTCCGGTAAGTCCTGCTATAACGGTTACCGAACGAACCTACACAAGCTTGAAACGTTGAAGAAACCATGACGCTAAACTGGAACAGCCGGAATCTGACGCGCGGGTGGCAACAATCCATCACTGCGTTTTACTATGGCCTCGGAATGACCGAAGCCGACTTCGACAGGCCGCAGATCGGCATAGGCGTACCGTTGCTGGACGGCAATCTGTGCAATATGCACGCTTATGACCTGGCCAAGCTGATTGCTGAAGGGTGCAGCCAAGCGGGGTTGATTGGTTTCCCGTTTGGGACGCCAGCTGTCAGCGACAACATCACACAAGGTCATGAGGGTGGCAACGCCAGCCTGCCATCCCGGAACATGATTGCGAACGCAGCGGAGTGTGTGGTTAGTGCGCACGGCTATGATGCTTTGGTTGGTCTGCATCACTGCGACAAGAATGGTCCCGGTTTTGCCATGGCTTTGGCACGACTCAATTACCCGGGACTGATCGTTAGTGGCGGCAGCATTATGCCGGGCTGCCACAACGGCCGGGACATTACAATTCTCGATGTTTACGACTCCCAGGCAGCCGCCGCCGTTGGGGCTATCGAGGAGTCTGAGGCCCAAGAGATCCGTCGCAAAGCCTGCCCTGGGGCAGGCGGCTGTGGAATTGCTGCGTCCTTCAATACTTGGGGAGTTGCGATGGAATCGATTGGTCTGATGCCACCTCAGAGCAGCTCGATCCCGGCCATTGACAACGCGAAAAAGGACGAGTGCCGCGAAACGGCCAGCCTGGTTTACAACCTGTTGGAGCAGCAAATACGTCCTCGAGACATTCTCTCGCGCCGTGCATTTGAGAATGCAGCCGCGACCATTGCCGCGATTGGAGGTTCCACCAACGGCGTTCTGCACTTGCTCGCCTTGGCACGAGAGGCCGGTGTTGAGTTTGGGCTGCGTGACCTGCAAACGATTTTTCGACAGACGCCCGTCTTATGTAGCTTCGCGCCGCGAGGCGATAAGACAATGGTGGATTTGCACCGCATCGGCGGAACCTCCTTATTGCTCAAGCATCTGCTCCGTGCCGGCATATTGGACGGCAATCAACTAACCGTGACCGGACGATCGCTGGCCGAAAACCTCGCCGATATTAGCGAGCCTCCAGCCGATCAAGAACTACTAGCTCCGGTCGATTCTCCATACAAACCGTTTGCTGACATTCAAATCTGTTTCGGCAACCTAGCGCCTGAGGGCATTGTATTTAAAGTTTCGAGCATGAGCGAACCACGCTTTCGCGGCCAAGCCATTTGTTTCGACGAGGCAAAACAGGTTGTTGAGGCGGTGGAAGCGGGGCGAATCAAGCCGGGCAGCGTGATCGTGCTTCGATACCTCGGTCCAGTGGCCAGCGGTATGCCGGAGGTGTTGGTTGCTTCTGCAGCACTGTCAGTTCCCGAGCTAGACGGCAAAGTGGCTCTGATTTCAGATACTCGCGTCTCGGGTGTATCCCATGGTGCGATTGGAGTGCACTGTTCACCCGAGGCGATTGTGGGTGGGCCAATCGCGTTGGTCGAAGATGGAGACGAAATCTCGTTCGATTTGACAGCTGGCGCAATTACGCTGGCTGTCAGCGACGAAGAACTCTCGCGGCGGCGAACGAATTGGTCGCCCCCTAAATTGAAAACTACACTTCGCGGATACTTAGCCGACTTTTCCGCCACCGTTGCACAAGCCAACCATGGCTGTGTCAGTCGAGCGCTCCTGCCCGACTGTGAGTGAAGCGAAGTGAGAGTTGGAGTAACGCGGGATTTTCCACGCGCTTAACTCTCTTACTTTTTGCTTTTTTTCCGTGGACGTTTATCGTCCAGATTTTGTGCGATCTCAGAATCGTCAACTGGAGCTGAGTTGATTCCCTCGGCGGGCACTTCGACTTTCGCAATCCAACACAGGGCATTCAGGATGACTTTGCGGAACGCATCGCTCTGCCAATTCTTGTGGAAATGGCCGCCCGTGAATCCAAAGCCCCGGCCGCCGTCGGGTCGTTCAACCGCCCACATGACGGCTTCTTTGCGTCCCTTGGCTGCTTTGATATGCGGGTAAGGCCCCTTTGGATAAACATACGGACCATCGCGTGTTTCGTCGGTCGGCGTGGCGACTAGCACTGGCGTAAACCGTACTCCATTCACCTCTCGGGGAGCCTCTGCACTGAATCCCTCCGTAAATCGCATGTTGAAATACCACTCGTCGGTAATCGAAAACGGCTTGACTCCGCGTGTAATGGGATGTTCGGGAAGATCCTCAAACTTGGCATTCCAAATGGGGTTACATGACCACTCGTGCTCATAGCAGCCGCCAATCATCTTTCGAAACTCGGAACCAGCTTTGTCTTTGGGGACTTCGACTGCAAAGTGCATGCATCCGAATCCCACGCCATTACCAGCCAGTCCCTCCATTTTGGCCAAGCGGCCTTCACCGGCGAGTACTGGATGACGTCCATTTCCGTCGGAGAAACAAACCACTGCGTCGGCGTCGTCCAAGGTATCTTCATCCTTGACCCAGCCCAACTCATGTCGATCGACAACTAGTCCCGGTACCGACTGCAGCCTCTTTTCCAGCAAAATCGTGCCAGCCCGAAACTCATGCATCAACGGTGGGTGGCTCGGAGGTCCTGCGATCAGGACCAATTTGCGTGGGGCTGAATTGCCTTCGGTCAAAGCACCTGTGGCTGAAGTCTCTGAGGCTGGAGTTTCTGTGGCCGAGGCTCTTGCAAGGCTTGGCGTAACACTGGCAGCAAAACAGAGACGTAGGAAATCAGATCGTTTCATGGAAACTCTCGCGCGTTGGCATTGCCGATGAGAACGTTGACGCCCAAGGATGGAATCGGTCGTTGACAAACCGATGGCTGACCAAGAGCACTTCGAGGAACGCGATCATAGCACAAACGGCAATCGCACAGGGCCGTTTTCTTTTCAAACTCAACTACAAAACCTGCTTAGAAGCGTTGGCAATACGGCGGCGAGTCTCTGAGTGCGTAACTTCACCGAACTGAAGGTTGACGCAGGTCGTCACCAAGCTATCAGTGTGTTCCGCCCGGAAACTTCCTCACTCGGCCAGTTGGCTGTCATCGCATGTGGCGGTCCTGAGTTAGCCATTGTTCAGCTCGATTCATCGGAACTCGTTTGATCATCCTCGGCTGGTTCCTCTTCCGTTTCATTCTCAACTGTCCAGAAACTGAAATGCGAACGCGAGCCGAGAGCGTTTCGGGTTTCCTTATCGTCCAGGTTCTCAGTGGGCTCCATAGTCAATACACTTACTTGGGTCAGAGGTCTTCGCCGTAGCAAGCGTGACACGGTGCCGAGGCCGAAGTCCGAATGAAAGCTGCCGCACAAATGAACCACTATTTTTTTCGTGTGAGAATTGGCGGCCAGGAAATCGGAAATTGATTCAGCCATTGCATCGTCCTTCAGGCACTGCGACTCGAAATACAGTTCCATCATCGATTCCATGTCAGTCCCACCGTGGCCTACCATCGACTGCTCGAATCGGTCCCAATACGCATCCTTGTCAGTGAATTGTTGACGAGGGAGAAAGACTTGGTCTTCGACTGCTGGACTTGCGCCTTGTGAAACTCGGGCTGCCATTCGGCGAGGAATGTTGGCGGCGATCGTGTGAATTCGCTTCTCCTTCGCAAACTCAATGATGGGACGATAGTGTTTTTGGTAGTTGCCCCAAGGTCGCGAGGCCTCCAAGAACTCCTCTTCGGTAACCCGCCCATTCAAGTAGTCATTCAATACACCCTGAACATCTCGCTCGAATTGCTCCATGCTGATTGCAACTGCATGCCCCGCATCGACCAAGCCCTCGATGACCTGCATCTGAAATTGGTGCCCGGAATCGTTGTCGTGGTTCTCGCCCAGGAACACAACGTCGGAGCTACTTAGTGCGGTAATCAATTCTGCCAGTTCCAAAGTGGCGCCGGTGCGACTGTTCTCAATCTTGACCGACGGCGATGCCTCCTCCTGTTGCTCATCTTCCTGTGACAACAGCGGCGCGGGTAGCAGCGTTCCGGCGACCAGTAGAATCAAACTGAAAATCAATAAACGTGGCGTGTTCATAAACTGCTGCGGATCCTTGGCAAATAACGTGACGGTATTTCCGGTGATACTGCTTGAATGCCAAACGGTGATGGCATTGTCAGCAACTGAGGTTCAACGTTTGCTCTAGTATAGTTTCTGCTTTCGATACCAGTTGACTATTCTGGATAGTCGGGTCGCCAGGCTGTGGCTGTTGTACTGGTAGTCGGTGCGGTGCTTGCGTTCATACAAGCATTTTACCTATCAGGCCAATCAGAAATCCTAAGACCGCACCAATCGCTGGCATCCAACGCCGCTGCAAGCGAGCCTCAGGAGCAATATCTTGAAATACCAGATATAGAATGCCCCCGCCGGCGAACAACATCATGCTAGCCACGAACATCTCATGCTGTGCGAACACATAGTAGCCACTAAGTCCCGCGCATGGGCCGAGCAATGCCATCACGAAAAACGCGGTCAGAACACGACGCCCCGGAACACGAGCCTTAACGGTAAGCTCACGATAGGCGTTGAACCCTTCGGGGAGATTTTGAATCGCAATCAATATCGCCAATAACATTGCCGTCGAGTTGCCGGATGCAAAGGACGCTCCCAATGCAATTGCCTCGGGAATGAAATCTGAGAGCATCGCAACCAATTGACCACCAGGGCTTTTGTGTCTGTCGAGGAAAACGTCGATCGCAAGAAAAAGCAGTCCGCCGCTGAGAAAACAGGCGGCAGCAACCGGAGGCGACACCACCTCAATTCCCTCGGGAACCAGGACAAGTGCAATTGCCGACAACAGCGCGCCACCGCCAAACGCGACGACTCCATGCCGCGTTTCAGAATTCAACCAGTTCGGATGAATGCTATCGACGCGACCGAGGACGGCGCCCGCCGGCATGGCAAGCCCCGCCATGAGCGTCAGAACGATTAAAGTCGCAACGTCATTCATAAGCTTGCGAATTCATGTGGCATCCAAGCATCCAACTCGAGTGATAAAGTAGGCCAGTATTTGTAAGCGGACGTGTAGCAGTGGAGTCGGGTGAGGCTCTTCCGTCTTATCCGAAAAAGCGTGAGACTCTGTACAGCATACAATCTGCGCGGTGGATTTGATAAACGTTGGCAGAATTTGAATAACGGTAGGCAAAGGAATGTCACTGAGCCAAATCGCGTTTTCGATCGGCAAAATCCCGACAAAAATGTTCGAAGCGGGCTGCCAGGTTGGCAAAAATTCGCGGCAGCCGGCTCATCCAAACGCTCACCCATCGATGCTGCTAGACGCAGCATGCCCGGGAGTAGGCCAGCGTTTCCGCCAAGCCCGTCGGAGTTCGGCTACTTTGGCTGGGGCGCGACATGCGTTTTGCATGTCGATCTATAATTGGGAGGTGCGATGCGCCTATACTGAACGCTTCGCCCTTTCATCAGACTCTCATTCTCAACAGTTGGCAAAAATAGTGGGCAGTGAACAAGTACAACCGGTCGCAGAAATCCGCCGCGTATTCGAGCTTCTTGACAACTCCAAGACCGTCAAGGAGGAAGATACCTTTAAGTTCGGAATGCAGGTTGGCAAGCTTCTCGCACTCGGATGGGTGCTCGGCGAAGTGGTTACATCGGACCTTGCGTTACAATACGAATACGATGATTGGATTCGTGACGCGCAGGCACAAGAAGAAACGCTCCGGCGACAACTTGAGAATCTGCGTGATCTTCTCGACGAAAGTTGATGTGTATGTATAGCCCAGTGCGAAACTTAGTATTTTTGCTCGCACTCATTCCTTGTGCCATCACATTTGCCTCCGGCGTAAACGCTGACGATCGTCCCCGTCTGGCGGTGTTGACGGACATCGGTGGTGATCCCGATGACACCCAGTCGCTAGTTCGACTGTTGGTGTATGCCAACCAATTTCGAATCGAAGCCTTGGTTGCGAGTGCATCGGGCACACGCGGCGAGCTAAAGGAGGCCGTAACGCGACCGGATTTGATTCGCCAGGTTGTTCAGGCGTATAGAAAGGTTCTGCCCAATCTGAAAAAACACGAACCGCATTGGCCCGAAGCAGAGCAGTTGTTGAAGGTTATCCGGTCTGGCAACAAGTTCCGAACCCGCAAACACATTGGCGAAGGACACGATACGGAGGGATCACGTCTGCTGGTCAAGTGTATTGACCGCGGTTCCGCAACAGACCCGTTAAACGTATGTGTCTGGGGCGGCCAAACAGACTTGGCCCAAGCTCTGTGGAGCGTTAAACAGCAGCGTGGACGCGACGGATGGGAGGCGTTCGTGGCGAAGTTCCGTGTGTACGATATCAACGACCAAGATGGAATTGCTGATTGGATGCGCACGGAATTCCCGGGGATGTTTTACATCTTGGCGAAAGCCCCCAAGGGAGTCGACAAACGCCGTGGCACTTATCGGGGAATGTACCTGACCGGTGATCAATCGCTCACCAGTCGTGATTGGATCCAAGAACATGTGCTGAGCTCTGGTCCTCTGGGGGCGCTGTACCCAACAAAGACTTGGACTGCCCCCAACCCACACAGCTGCATGAAAGAGGGTGATACACCGTCCTGGTTCTTTTTTCTTCCGCGCGGCGGCAATGATCCCAGTGATCCTACCCAACCCGGTTGGGGTGGACGATTTCAACGGCAGAGCGACGGCTGGTTTCGCGATTTACCGGCTTCGGAAGATTTTGATCCACGGTCCACCGTTAGTCGCCATCGCGCCGCGTTTCAGGCAGACTTTGCTCAACGAGTTGGTTGGTGTGTCGCTGAGTCATTAGCACCTGAGTAACCGCGGCAAGATGGCTGTTCTGCAGCCAGTGATGAACCTCATCTCTCGACCACTGCCAGGCAACCGCAGTTGAATTTTAGTCACCTCAATGCGTCGGGATAGAAAACGACGCAGTACCTTGTCCAAAGAGAATTCAAGAACATGCAAAAGCAGCCACTAGTCACGAGCTTTGTTGTGCAGTTTGCCTTGCTACTGGTAGTGGCCGGCTGGGCGTCGCCAGTAGTCGCGGATGAGCGCCCGCCGCTAATCCTGGATGCGGATACCGCCAATGAAATCGATGATATGTACGCAATCGCGCGGATGCTCAACCAAGACAAATTCGAAGTGGTCGCACTAACATCGGCTCAGTGGATTCACTACTTGGCGGAAGACAATAGCGTTGGAGCTAGCCAGCAAATCAATGAAGACTTAGTCAAATTGCTTGGTGCAACGTTACCAACTCCCATCGGCTCGGTAGAACCCATGGGCAAACCATGGGGCGGTTTCGAACCCAAGGATTCGCCAGCCGCTCGTGCGATCATCGCAGCCGCCGACAAAGCCTCGATCGCCCAGAAGCTGACCGTCGTTTGCTTGGGTGCTTCGACGAATTTGGCCAGTGCAATTGCGCTCAAACCAGACATTGCGCCGAACATTGATGCTTACCTGCTTGGGTTTCGGTATGATCTCGAAAAAAATATCTGGAACAAGTCGTCGTTCAACGTTCGTCGTGATCTAAACGCAGCGGACTATCTTCTAAACTGTTCCGAGCTACAGCTGTCGATCATGCCTGCTAATGTGGCTCGAGCTCTAACGTTTAAAAGGGAGGATACATTCGCGCGTCACAAGCGAATGGGCGAGTTAGGGAAATACTTGACAGACAAGTGGAATGCTCGCTTTGCAGAGTTTGATACGTGGGTCATGTGGGATTTGGCTCTGGTTCAAGCGATCATCGATCCGAAACTGGCCAAGAGGCGTGTGGTTGCCACTCCGCCGGAGAATGAGTCGCGGAAAGTAACGCTCTACGAATCGATAGACGCCCCAAGCATGCGATCTAACTATTGGAAAATCATCCAAGCACGTTACGCCAACTAATATGTGATTCGTGACGGTTGACAAGGTCATTCTTCGCGCGGCAATGAACGGACTAGGTGCTCCAGTTCTTCCAGCGGGACGTTCTGTTCGCCTGGAAGGAAATCCCAAGTCTCGGTGAAGCTTGCACGCTCCCCGGGAGCCAGACGTTCAGCGGGGCCGATCGGCTCAAGTTCTACCATTTGATCTTTGGGGTACCAGATCGAAATCGTAAGCCCCGCGACCTCGTTGTAGGCTCGATCCGGGTACACCGGAAATCGCTTCACGAACAAGTACGGTTGCTTCATCCGATACGCAAACCAACCTTCACGAGAGTCAAAGCCGAGCTTGGGTTGCTGCGGCGCGTCAGTAACCAGCAGAAAATTGCCGTCGCGCTGCACGTGAGCGTCATCCGGCGACATGTTCAGCAATGTCCCAGATTCGTACCGGACAAAATGCTTTGGAAAGCGAGAAAACGTGGAAATTGGAACAACGCATTCGCCCTTTCCACGCAGAAAGGTGCGGCTCCAGTGGCAGGTTTCAACCACTTGTTCGCTAACGTTGACGATCGTCTGGCGGCAGCGTAGCGTCGTCGAGTCAGGCAGCAACTCGAAATCCCGGATCAGAACAACGCCCACATTGGGCTCAGGCTGGCTGGTTAAACGCGCTTTGGTGGGGGCAACAACCTGCCCTTTCCATCGCCCTTGCCAAAGCGTGGCTCGTTTTGCAACGACCTTTTCGGGACCAATGTCGAAACGGCCAGCGTTCATTTTCCCGCGACCGGGCTTGCCGTCCCAAGTCCAACCTTCGTCACCCGCCGGTAAGTACAACAGATTGTCTTGATCGTTTCCGTAGT
>DNPC01000534.1 GCA_003501565.1 Planctomycetaceae bacterium
TAATAGTCGCGGATCTTGGCGGGCACGCGTGGGTGATTGGCCAATGTCCACATCAATCCTTGTTGATACTGAAGATGATTGGCAAAAATGGATTCACGTTCGGCATAGCTCGCTTCCGCCCAGTTGTAGCTCTGCCCGATGTAATCTGTCGAAAAACCTCGGTTGTTGTTTGTGTCGGTTTTGCGATTTGGCATTGCAATCGCGTGCCACGGTGCAATCGTCGCGCCGGCTTCGAAATTGCGAAATAGCAGTTCGAATTGCCGTTCGTCATAACCCGCTGGCTTGACGAAGGGGATACGATTGGCTTCGTGGTTGGTGTTGCACATTCGGAAGCAATAGGCCTGCACTCGGTGGTCGGCTGCGCCTTCCTGACCAGGCCCGGTTGGATCGATTCCTGGCAACAGGCCGCTCTGCGCGTTGCCGGGCGTGATGTACGGGTCGATTCCAGGCATCAGTTGGTGTTTTGTGGCCATTCGGGTTTGAACGCCGTTAAGTGTTTCTTCATATCGAGAATTTGCTTCGCGTCCGACGGTGTAAGAGACGCCGGCCAAAGCCATCAAGTCACCTTCGTAAGTACAGTCGATAAACACTTTGCCGGTCACTGTGACTCCGGTGCTGAGGCGTATGCTCTGAACGGATTGACTGTCGCGCTGAAGGGCGTCTTGCTCCCGGACCAGGGCGGCTGATTTGAGTACTGTGATGCGTTGGGGATATTCAGCTAGCCAAGTGTCGAAGACCGCTTCAGCCACATGCGGTTCGAATGTCCACATAGTGTCTTCGCCGGCATGCTGCCTTGCAGATTTGTAATTGGAACGCTTTTCGTGCCGCCAAGCTTCTGGTTGGTCGTACCAGCGTTTGATGCGGCGATAGAACTCGCGTGACAATCCGCCTATTGCGTTCTTGTTGCCGATGTCGGTTGCACCCAAACCGCCTGAACTCAAGCCGCCGAAATGCGTTCCCGGCTCGATCAAGATGGCTGACTTGCCCATCTTTGCACACTGGATTGCAGCGGTGACACCAGCGGAGGTGCCACCGTAAACGATCACGTCGGCGGTGAGCGTTTTTGCGCTGGCGGTACCAGCGAGCAATAGTGGGAGCGTAAATAGGAAAGTGCGAAGGACTGCGCGCAGTAGAAGCATCTCGGTTGCCTGTTGCCAATTGGCCGATGGTTAGCGTTGATTGCAGGCATCAATGATATCGCGCAACTGGTACGCGTGAGCGTTTTCTGATGGGGCGCGGTGGATGTTTGAGAGCTAGCGAGCTGAAGGCCTCCGGTGGCGACCTGCTCTACTAATTCAGCTGCGACTCGAAATAGAAAGGTCCGTCACCGTCCTTGGCGGCTTGCAAGAATTTATCCGCGGACGTTTTGTCTCCGCTCGCGACGTGAAGTCGGTGGATAAAGTAAGCGGTGTCGCGACTGATGACGCCGTTGGCAGTGGCCCGTGTCAGGCTGTCTTTGGCTTCATCGAGTTGGCCGGAGAGCACTTGCAAGAATCCGAGCGTCGACCAGCCTTCGAGTTGCTGTGGATTCTTTTCGATGTTCATTTTGGCGAGTCGGAGTCCATAATCCGTACTTTGCCTTGCGTTCAGATGAGCGAGGCATAGGGCAAGTTGGTTGCGAATCGCGAAAGACTCTTGGTCTTGATGGAGAAGGCTCTCCAGCTTGGTAATTGCGTTTTCGAACTTTCCACTCATACGCAGCGCTTTGGCTTGGCCGAATTCCAATGCACGCGTTTGGTCGGAATCGGAGGTGTTTTCCGCCGCACGCTTGAGCAGTCTGGAAGCATCCGTGGCCCGGCCCACGGTAAGCAAGTGGTTTGAATACTCGATGACGGCCAGGGTTTGCTGTTTTCCGCTCAGTGAGCGAATCGCCGCCTGATAGTTCTTGTCCGCTTGTTCAGATTGTTTGTTGGCTGATTGCAGCCGTGCCAATTCCAGCTCGGCTGGAGGTCGCCCTTCGTCCTGCTGGCGTAACCAGGAAAACCTCTCTCGGGCTTCGTCAATCTTGTCTTGTTCGAACGCAAGGCGGGCGGACAGTTCTAAGACTCGAGATTCGGTGTCTTTGTTGAGCTCAAAATTGTCGAGAACCTCTTGCGCCTGCGACCAAGCTTCACGAGCGATGCCGCTTCGCAGGATGACGATTTGGGCCTCCAGTATCATCTGCTTTCGATAATCATCACTCCAGTCTTCGGGCATTGGATTGTTCAGCGCGAGGTTGGCGTGCATGAAAGCGTCGAACCACCGGGCCTCGAGTTCAGCCAACTTGGCATAGGCATAGAAAATTCCGAACCCCGGAGAAGCGACGGCAGAATATCCGTCGAGCAGTTTTTTGGCCTTGGGGAGCTGCCCTTGGTTGACCAGCATCTCGAACAGGACGATTTCTGGTTCGAGCAGATCTTTCCGTTCACTACGCAGATCGCCGAGCAACTTACGAGCCTCGACCAGTTTTTGCTCTTCGACCAGCTTGGACGCCTTACCGATCACAGCGGCTTGGTAGTCGGTATAGCTGGACTTTGAGAGCACCAATCCAGCGTTCAAGCTTGCGGAAAGTTGGAAAAGCAATGCGAGGGCGAGCAGATGAGCGAACCTAGCTTTGGACATAGCTGGAGTCATTTGAGAGGATCGAAGCGGGTACCGATGAGTGCGGGCAAATAATAAGGCCCGTTTGACTGGCGAGGTCACGCAAGGTGCTGGCCAGTGTGCCGTTTCGGAGACAATGGTTTTCGGCGAGTGACTCTTGCCGAATCGACCTAACGAGGGTGGCGTAGGGCCCGTTAAGTTGATTTTAGCGGCCAGTTCGCCAGCTTAGCCCCTCACGTGGGGGTGCGATTGCTACAATTTTGCTTTATTCGTCTCCGATTTGTGGACTAATCTACGCGACACGACTATTCTACCAATTCGGTTAAGTTCCCTTAACGCGCAATTAGAACGAAATTCAGCATCAACGAACGATTTTCGGGGAGTTTCAACATGAGAATTACAGGACTGTTTTTAGCAGTCGCAGCATTGATGGCTGCCCCAGCTTACGGGCAGACGTGGAATGCAGGTGCAACAGGATTCTGGGATGACGCTGCGAATTGGAGCAGTGCGGACGCACCAGGGACCAATCCAACTGACAACGCTACGATTGCTTCCAACGGTAGCGACGTGACGATTCGTGAGGCGGCGCCTGGCGCCGATGTGACGATAAACAATCTCACTCTTCAGTTCACGTCCGAACTCACCATCGAAAACAATCGAACGCTGACCGTGAACGGCGATTTTCTATTCAACTTCGGACCGGGCGGTCAATTAAACGGTGCAGGTGCGCTCGTTGTTGGCGGTACGACGACGTTGAACCAATCGGGCGGG
>DNPC01000453.1 GCA_003501565.1 Planctomycetaceae bacterium
GCCGGTGGGCTTGCCCACCGGACTCAATGCAAACCACCCCACCAGCCCCGAAGGGGCGGAAGCAAGGTGCTACCATCGATTTGTGGCTGCTGGGCTTTTCAAAGTCAGGGTAACGATTAGAAGATTTACTACTTATTGCGCCGGAGCAGGCAGGTGCAAATAGACTGCATGACTTTGCCTTGGCCGATGTCGCCACTGCGCTCGCCCGTCTTGCCCTTGAGAGAAACTTGATCGGGGTTGATCGACAAGATTTCTGCGATCCGCTGGCAGATACTCGCTCGGTGAGGCAACAGCTTGGGACGCTCGGCCAGCACGACGCAGTCCAGATTCATGATTTGCCAGCCTGCACCACGAATTCGCTCATTGGCTACCGACAACATCTCGGCGGAATCCTTGCCTGCATTCACCGCATCGGTGTCGGGAAACAGCTCACCGATATCTCCCTGGTTTGCCGCCCCCAAAATTGCGTCGGTTATCGCATGCAGGAGCACATCGGCGTCCGAGTGACCATCGAGATGACCATCAAAGTCAATATTGATACCGCCCAACCGCAATGGGCCACCGCGCTGGAGACGGTGCGTATCGTGCCCTAAGCCAACTCGAATTTCAAAATCCAACGCCAACTCCGTGAATTTTCATACGCTAAACCACCGACTGCCAACAAAGTGGCTGGGATTGCCAAGACTGCCTCATAGGCAGCCCAGCGGGCCGACCTATAATCGCAGTCTATGCCAATCATCGAAATCAACAACCTGTCAAAGTCTTACCGTGTTTACCAAAAACGCGAAGGCCTGCTAGCGTCAATCCGTGGACTGTTCCATCGTGAATACCGTGATGTGCATGCCGTTCGCGATGTTAGCTTGTCCGTCGATAAGGGCGAGTTCGTTGCCTTCCTCGGGCCAAATGGCGCTGGTAAGACCACGACGCTGAAGCTGCTTTCGGGCGTCATCTATCCCACCGGCGGTTCCGCGAGCGTGATGGGTTATACGCCCTGGGTACGCGAAAATGCCTACCGCCGTAAATTCGCTCTCGTCATGGGGCAAAAGAACCAACTCTGGTGGGACTTACCCGCCCAGGAATCATTTCGGCTTCACCAACAAATCTACCGAATCGACCAACGCGACTTTCAGTCAACTCTCGACGAGCTCACAGAACTACTCGATGTTTCCGAGCTATTATCCAGGCCCGTTCGCGAGTTGTCGCTAGGCGAACGCATGAAGATGGAGCTGATCGCAGCCCTGCTCCATTCCCCCGAGGTATTGTTCCTGGACGAACCAACGATCGGTCTGGACGTTGTTGCCCAACATAACATTCAGCAATTCCTGAGATACTACCAAGAACAGCGTGGCATCACGATTCTGCTGACCAGCCACTACATGAAAGATATTGCGGCCTTGTGCAAGCGAGTCGTCGTAATCACCGACGGCACCATCAAGTTCGATGGTTCGCTCGCGGGCGTAATCGACAGTTTCAGCGGCACGAAGCTCGTTCGGCTTCAATTGGCCGATCGTCAATCAGCAGATGGTCTCGAACAATTTGCTGAGGTGGAATCGGTCGAGCTTCCGAAAGTAACGCTGCGCTGCGAAAAGTCGGCAGTAACAAAGACACTGGCCACTGTACTGCAAAAATACGAAGTCGAAGACGTCTCAGTGGAAGACCCTCCGTTGGAAGAAGTAATTGCAGATCTTTATGCCACCGGCGCCGCGACCGAACAAGCCACACAAGAGGTCAGCCGGTGAGCGAAGCAGCTGCACTAGATGGCGGACGTCCTGATGAGAAGGCTGGGCTGACCACACGGCTCGTTTGCTGGTGGACGATTTTCCGAATCGCCCTGGAGGAACGCCTAGCCTATCGCGGTGACTTTGCCCTCGGAACGTTGATGCGTTTCTTGCCGATCATCACGCAAATCTTTTTGTGGTGGGCGATTTTTGAATCCATCGATGGCGATTTGGTTGGCTATTCCTTTCCCGACATGGTTGCCTACTATCTGCTTAGCATGCTTGGGCGAGCATTCTCCAGCATGCCGGGTTTAGCCTCAACGATCGCGAAGCAAATTCGCGACGGAGAGCTCAAGAAATTCTTGGTGCAACCAATCGATCTTATTGGCTTCTTCCTACTTGGGCGTGTAGCTCACAAACTGGCTTACTACACGATTTCAACTCTGCCGTTCGCACTCGTCTTTTACCTTTGCAGGGACTACTTCACTGACGGCTGGCCAAGCGCCTATGTGATGACGATGTTCTGTTTTTCGCTGATCCTAGCTTTCCTGCTTGGTTTCTTCATGGATCTGTGCATCGGCTTGATCGGGTTCTGGTTCTTAGAAGTCAGCTCGCTGCTCTTCATATACATGCTGTTCAACTTCTTCTTGTCGGGCCACATGTTCCCTCTTGATCTGCTGCCATCAGGCATACAGGCAGCTGTCTCTTGCCTTCCGTTTAAGTACCTCGCCTACCTGCCAGCGGCAATCTTCCTTGGCAAGATTGATTCGGAACTCTTGTGGATCGAAATGACCACAGAAGTGCTGTGGTTGGTGATTTTGATTTGCGTAGCTCGCCTGCTCTACGGCCGTGGGCTCAGACGCTACAGTGGATATGGTGGCTAACTGCCCATTTAACAACCTGCATCAAGAGCTACCGCAGATGCCAATACCTCCCGAGCCCCAACATCCCAGCTACGCAAAAGTGTTCTTGACGTTCGCGCGCAACTCGCTCGTACGCGACATGATGTTCCGGGCAAACTTCTTGATTGAAGCGGTCTCGAGCCTTTCTTGGGCGGTCATGAACGTCGGATTTTATTGGATCATTTTCGAACACGCTAATTCGATCGGTGCCCAAACCGGTTGGGAGAAATACGAATTTTTTGTGTTTATGGGGACGACATGGATCATCAATTCGATCGTCCAGGCGTTCTTCATGCCCAACTCGGAAGAATTCAGTGAACTGATTCGAACAGGTGGCCTGGATTTCGCGATGCTCAAACCCATCGATACCCAGTTCTTGATTTCACTTCGCAAGGTCGCTTGGTCCAGCCTCGCAAATCTGGTGCTTGGTATAGTAATCGTTGCAATCAGTCTGGCTCAGCTTGCCAGCCGCGCTGAAGATCCCTGGCAATTCCAGCCGGCCATGCTGGTGTTGTATCCTCTGTACATCGCCTGTGGCGTAGCCATTTTGTATAGCCTGATGATCTGCTTGGCCGCGACCAGCGTTTGGCTCGGGCGCAACCAAACGCTGTACGACTTCTGGTTCTACATCACCAATTTTTCGCGATACCCAATGGAGATTTACGCGCGAGGTTGGGGATTACCCCTGCTGGTGGTGTTCACTTTCGTCATACCCGTTCTGGTCGTAGTCAACGTGCCCGCCCGTCTGCTGGCAGAGCCTCTGTCGCCCAGAGCAAGCTGGGAATGGCCGCTTGCCGGATTCACCCTGTTGGCGACCCTCGGCTGCCTGTGCTTCAGTCGCTGGGTATTCCGAACCGCCCTGCTCTCCTACCGCAGCGCGAGCAGTTAACTCGACCCCGATGCACCCCAGTGAGATACCTGGGAAGTCCCAAAAAAGTGCCCCAGTGAGGTTCCTGGGAAGTCCCCGCTATCAAGCAGCCTTGCGACCATCAAGTGACGGGATCTCTTTGCCCTTGAGCTGATAGACGTAGCGGAGCACTTCTGCCACCGCGGCATATTGGTCGACAGGGATGTAGTCGCCAACTTCGACAATATCGTACAGCGCGCGGGCTAACGGTTTTCTTTCGACAACCGGGACATCATTTTCCAAAGCCAGCTTTCGAATGCGTGCCGCAAGATGATCTTCGCCCTTGGCCAGTAGCATTGGCGCTGGCATCGTGTCGGGATCGAACTTCAGAGCCAAAGCCAAGTGCGTCGGGTTAGTCACAACCACATCAGCCTCAGGAACCGTGCTGCCTAGGCGGCCCATAGCTAGTTCGCGCTGCATCTGACGACGCCGGCCTGCGACTTGTGGATCGCCGTTCATCATCTTTTGTTCTTCTCTTACTTCCTCGTCTGTCATCTTCAAATCTTGCTCAGTCTTCCACCATTGGAACCCATAGTCCAGGATAGCCAACAACAGCAATACAACCGCGGCCCGCATGCACAGATCCAACGTCGTGTCCCAGACAACGCCGCCAATCTTCCCTGCCGGGAGTCCACCGGAGCCTATGATCATTCCCCAACGATCCCAGAGTCCAAAGATGATCACCGTCGTTACCAAGGCAATTTTCAACAGGCCGAACCCGAGCCTCGCAAAGTTGGGTAGATCGAATAGCTTTTTGACACCGCTGACTGGATTTATGCGTTTGAAGTCCAAGTTCAATTTGTCGGGCAAAAACAGGAAACCGATCTGAAACCAGTTGTTGGCCAACACGATCCCAATGACGCCGACCATAATCGGCAACAGCCGATACAGCAGCGTTGTTAACGCACCTACAAACAGGCCGCTTGCACTTCGACTGTTTAGATGCCAGTAGTAGTCTTGTAGAAAGCAGGCCCGCATGATGTCAGAAATCGCTTCGACCAATGGAGGACCTGACCATCCGAGTAGCAGCACGGAAATCAAGAGTACAAGTGCTGAACCCAAGTCTTGACTGCGCGCAACTTGGCCTTGTTCGCGCGCCTTTTGGCGTCGATGTTCTGTTGGCGCGTGCTTCTTGTCACCGCCGGTTTCCGCCATTCAGAGCCAGTCCTATGCGAAGCCTTTGACTGGGTAGTTGGAATGTCCCCACCCATTTTGCCTAGTGATTTCGGTCACTCGCCCTCCTTTGCAGGCCCCTCAGTTTCTAAGGGCTGCCGAGAACTCAAGCGGTTGATTTGTTGCAGAATGGTCGGCTTGCTTCAAGTGCGTTTGAGAATTGCTAAACTGTGGCCAAAAACCTCGCTTGAAAGCTCCCATCTGCAAGAAACACAGGCATCGCACTCGCCCACAAATAGGTGATTGCTAGCTAACGCATCCAAGAACACCCATGCAGTCGATCATTGTTGAAAAGCCGTATCAATTCTTGCCACCCCATCGCGGTAACTGGATTCCATCGCTTATCCAAAGTACACGGCTGATTGACCACTATCTGTGGCGTTTTGAGGGGATCGGCAGTTATGAAGTTCGGGGTGCAGATCTGCTGCGAGAATCCCTGCGGGCCGGCCAAGGCGTCCTGCTAGCGCCGAATCACTGTCGGTATGCAGACCCCATCGCAATTGGCTGGTTGGCGCGAGCGGCACAGACGCATGTTTACGCTATGGCATCTTGGCATCTTTTCAACGAAGGTTGGCTAAAGGCTTTCGCGATTCGTTTGTGTGGCGGTTTCAGCGTCTATCGTGAAGGTCTAGATCGCAAGTCGCTTGATATGGCCATCGAAACTCTCACTACCGGCGAGCGACCTTTAGTAGTGTTTCCAGAAGGCACGGTGGCCCGCAGCAATGACCTCCTGCAACCGCTGCTGGATGGCGTTGCGTTTATTGCGCGCTCGGCGGCAAAGAAACGTGCAAAGCAAAACCGAGGTAAAGTCGTCGTGCATCCGGTTGCAATTAAATACTTGCTTCGAGGCGATGTCGACAAAGTCGTTACTCCGATCGTCGCCGACCTTGAGAAGCGGCTACTTGTCGACGTACACGGAAACTCTCGGTCACTGCGCGAACGCATCTTGGTACTTGGCGAAGCGGTGTTGGCGGCACGCGAAGTCCGCACCTTCGGAAGGTCGTACTCCGGCTGTGAGGCTGAGCGGAGACGCAGACTGATTGAGCAGTTGCTTGCCAATGTTGAACAGGAATGGAATCTGCAGAAACCCGGCGAGGGTGTCCTTGTGCGTGTTCGCTACATTCGCTCGCAGCTGGTGCGACAGCTTGATACAAAGTCGCCGAATGAAAGAACACGCATTTGGAAGAGCCTGGAAGACATCTACATCGCGCAGCAGGTCGCCTTTCACCCGGTCGGCTACTTGGACGCTCCGACCGATACTCGCATTTTGGAATCCGTCGAGCGCATTGACGAAGACGTGAACGACTACAGTCGGCGGATCGAATCTCTACATGCGATCCTTGACGTCGGAGAGCCTATCGAAGTGGACAATATCAAACCTTCGAAAGATTCCGGTGATCCATTGATGCAGTCGATAGAAAGCAGCCTTAAGTCGCAACTGGCTGCTCTGGCCAACGAGGCGCAAAGCTATCGTGGCGACTGAAGTTCTCCAGCTAGCCCTAGCTCTTCCCAACCAGCTCGGCACTAGAGTCCTCGTCGACCGCTTCGGCTTGCTCCAGCGTGGACGCGGCACTGTCCGCTCCCCCGCTCTTGCGGGCTAGCTCCAAGTCTTCCTTGAGCGTCTCAACATGTTGTTCAAGTAGCAATATTCGCTGCTGGAGATGGTTGACGGGTTTGGGCAGATCCTGCCAAAAATCCCCTTGTCGGAACTGCAATGGAGTTTGTAACTTCACTTGCTCCGATTCGACAACGAATGCCTTCAATCGCAGTATGGGCCCTGCAAATCGATTGCTCAGTCGCAGCATATCGTAAATCGCCAGTGGTAGCAAAAGAGCGCTTGTCGGTACCCAGACCCAGCGCGAAGTCACAAGCAGATCGGCGTAGCGTCCTACCGAAGACCGGTCTATCAGTTCAAACGATCCTACCGAATGCATGGCGACGAAGCATACGGCAACGGCCCAGTACAATACGACGCGCCGGACAAGCGCCCCCTGGACAGGCGAATCGACAAATAGCCGTACGCGAGGTTGCATGAGAGAGTCTTAATCAGTCCGTGCTGGACTGTCCCAAAACTCGCCAGGGCCTAGCAAGCGTGCTGAGGAAAAGTGGACGAAGATTCCCGTCCCGGTTCACTTCATATGGAGCCCTACACGGGCTGTTCGCATCTCGTCTTGGAATCCAGTCGTCTAGTTGGAGTCCAGAGCGCCTTGTATTGCATTGGATGACGTATCAAAGCTATCGCCAGTTGCGGTGGCCAACGACTGGACAGACGCTAAGCAAGCTCCGACGATCAACGCAAGGATGACCGCATACTCGACTGCGGTAGGACCGTCTTCGTCGCGCCAAAATCGGCGTACCCTCGAGAAAATTGTGCCTATCACGATTGAACCCCTGAATGCATAGTACGCGCACGCCCGATGCGCAGTTTCTCTCAAGAGAAGCCTAGCCTGCCTTGCGGCCATTACCCCCGCTAGCGGGCTGAATTTTGAAGAAAGCCGCAGTGATATAGAGACCTTAGTCGTTATAATCGGAGCAATTCACTGAAGACACGGTCGGCAAGAACCGTAGTTTCCCCTGGGAAAAGACGCTCTTCGCGGGACTAGGCAACCACCTGGATTGTCGAACAACAACGATTCCACTTGCGTAATGCTCTACTTAGCCCGCAAGTTCGCCACTCTTACCTTAAGCACAATAAAGTAGATGTTTGGTCCTATTCTGGCTCGCGAGTGGATGGTCGCTCCCCGTCGGGCCAAATTCTACGTGCAGAGGGTCGTCTTCGTCCTGACGCTATTCAGCTTGGTCTGCACTGCCTGGGCATTAATGGCTGGCATTCAGCAGGTCCGAAACCTCGGCGATCTCTCCCGGTTCGGTTCGCTGGTGTTTCAGATCGTCGTTCCGCTTGAATTAATTGTCGTGATGTTTCTTGCATCGGTCACCGCGGCAAGCAACGTCAGTCAAGAAAAAGATCGCCGGACCCTGATCCTCCTGTTGCTTACCAGAATGACCAGCTCGCAAATTGTGCTTGGAAAACTGGTTAGCTGCTTATTAGGCGTCACGAACCTCGTCCTGGCATCACTCCCACTGCTCTTGCTCATCGCCATCTTGGGTGGAGTCAGCGCGACACAAGTCTATCTGGCTATCGCAATCATCTTCCTATCCGGTTGCTGGACAGGAGCCCTTGCCAATGTGGTTGCGTTCTGGAGGGAAAAGACCTTTCAAACGCTGGCAATTACGCTTCTGGCAATTGTGAGCTGGTTAGTCTTTTGCGAAGTCATTGCAGCAGGACTAATTTCAGCAATTGCTCCCGAGTGGGCGCAACTGCTCAGCCCAGTGCGTGCGTTGTGGCTCGTCTGCCAACCAATCCAAGCGAGCTCGTGGATTCCGATTCCCGGTGGAATACCACTTGCGCATTGCTTACTTGGTGCTGCCGCAACCGCGCTGTTCAGCACGATTGCTGTACAGCGATTGCGCGTCTGGAATCCTTCCCAAGGCGTTCGGCCACAAGCACCGGAGGACTCCGAAGAAGCCGGAAGCGAAGAAAAGTCATGGAAAGTTCGGGCACCTCGGCCGATGTGGAACAATCCAGTTCTCTGGCGAGAAATGCGAACATGGGCTTACGGCCGCAAGCTCATGATCATCCGCCTGTCGTACTTTGCGCTCTTTCTGGTCGCAATGGCTGGCGTTTACTGGAGCGTTCAAACCGGCGCGGCCCTGGAACGCAGCCGCCTAAGCGATGAATTGATTCCGCTGGCCGCCCAAATCCTGATTCCATTTCACTGTGTTTCGCTCGTGATGATTAACTCACTGGCCGTCAATTCAATCACCAATGAGCGCGATGGACAAGCACTCGACCTGTTGTTGGCTACCCAAATAACGCCCACTCAGTTCTTGATCGGAAAGCTGTTCGGCGTATTGTACGTCACCAAAGAAATGGTCATCCTGCCAATCGCGTTGACGGCCTACCTTTGGTCCCAAGGTGGGATAACGACGGAGAACTTTGCTTTTGTCATCGGCGGTCTGATTGTGATGGACTTCTTCTCCGCGATGCTGGGCATTCACAGCGGGATGAACTACAGCCAATCGCGTACTGCCATCGGCACCAGCCTAGGAACACTGTTCTTTCTCTTCCTAGGCATCGCTACCTGCATGATGATCATGATGAGCTTCCGTGGCTCGTTCGCCCGACAACTACCTCCGTTCCTAGCTATTATCCTCGGTGGCGGGACCGGGCTGTACGTAGCTATGGGCAGTCGCAATCCCAGCCCCGCAATAGCATTGGCTTCATTCGGTCTTCCATTCTTGACCTTCTTCGCGATCACGAGTTTCATTCTGCGCAATCAAGAATTGACTGTCTTCTCGGTCATTGTTGCCGCCTACGGATTTGCAACCACAGCGATGATCGTCCCTGCACTCTCGGAGTTCGACTTTGCGATGGGCAAATCCCGATCGGTCGACGAAGAGGATTGATAAGGAATGCCCGAGTTTTCCGAGGCAGTCGCACCAACCTTGAAGTACATTCCCTGGATGGCGATCCTTATTGCGGTCTCGGGATTTTTCTCCGGAAGCGAAGCGGCTTTCTTCTCGCTGAGCCTCTCGCAACGACGTTCGTTAAAGAAGTCACCCCGAAGTGCCATCGCGCTCGGGCTGCTAGAGCGTCCCGAGCGCTTGCTGATGGGAATCTTGTTTTGGAATCTAGCGATAAATCTGGCCTATTTCACGCTCGCATCCAAAGCCGCGATAGCGGTTGGTGATAGCTCCAGCGTTGCTGCTGGTGTTACTCTGGGTGCGCTCCTGGCGATCATCGTTTTCGGTGAATTCGTTCCGAAGAGTTTTGCGGTTGGAAAACCACTGCTGTTCATCCGTTTCGTATCGGTCCCACTAGCTCTCGCAGTTCGAATTCTTGATGCCTGTCTACCAGCTATCAAGCTAGTTAGTGAATTCTCGCGCCGGTTGGTGTGGCCAGGCCTCAAGCCGGAGCCCTACCTTGAACTGGAGGATTTGAACCGTGCCGTCGCCTCGCCTTCTGAGGCTTCAGAGCTATTCGAGCATGAGAGAGGCGTACTTCGCAATATCATCCGCCTGAGCGAGATCCGCGTCGAAGAATGGATGCGCCCTCGGACGCAATTCCTTACTTTCCGGCCTCCAGTAAATCTGGCCGATTTAGGCGGTCAAAAAACGCCCAGCGGACATATGCTGATCACCGATTCTGAGGGCAAGGAAGTAGTATCTGCCGTCGATTTATCGCGTCTTCGCCCCGAGGACTCCCAAGACATTTCAACAAAGGCTCAGCCGCTGGTCGTGGTTCCATGGTGCGCAACTATTGCTGATGCACTCAGAAAACTGACTGAGACGCGGCGACGCGTCGCGATCGTCGTCAACGAACTCGGGGAATCGATCGGCATACTGACCTGGGACGAACTCTTCGAAGCGATTCTGCAAATCGATGGATCCACGCAACGCAATCTTACCAGTGCGGAAGTGAGCCTAGCCGACGACGGTTCGTGGCTGGCAACAGGAATGACCAAGTTGCGGAAGCTAGAGCGAGTCATCGGGCAGCGACTTGAGATCGCCGGCCCGCAAACGGTTGGTGGTGTGATGCAAGAATCTCTACGACGCCTCCCTGAACCGGGGGATGAGTGCATCGTTGGCTCACTACACTTCGAATTCGTTGAAACTAACGATGCAGGTGAGAGCTTGATTCGCGTCCGCTCGATCGAGGCAGCGCCGGGAACGGAGCCTGCCGAATGATCGCTGCGATATTGATTACCTGCCTTGGAATCGCCTTGAGCGCTTTCTTTAGTGGAAGTGAAACGGGATTCTACCGGGTGACACGAGTCCGCCTCGAAATCGATGCCAAAGAAGGCCAGTTAGTCGCGCGCGGGCTACATTGGCTTGCGACAAAAGCCAATTTGGTGGTCGCTACTGTGTTGATCGGTAACAACATTGCCAACTACTTGGTCTCGTTGGGGCTAGTCCTAATCAGTGCTCGTATCCTTGCACCAGACAGTCAGTTGGAATCCGCCCTGCCCTTGCTGATGACGCCCGTCCTATTCATCTACGGAGAACTCCTGCCCAAGTTTCTGTTCTACCAGGCACCGTATCGCCTGTTGCGACTCGGAGCCCCTGTGATGCTACTGTGCACGATTCTGTTCATGCCAGTTTCCATCTTCGTGCTGTTACTTGAAACGATTTCAGGCTGGCTTAATCCACGCGAGACGCCAGGGCCAACCGCATCTCGTGAGCGACAAGAATTGCAACGCGTATTGGTCGAAGGCCAAGAGGCGGGTGTGGTTCTTCCAATAC
>DNPC01000513.1 GCA_003501565.1 Planctomycetaceae bacterium
CCTGCTGCTGACGCCCCAGCCGGTGGAGACCTGTTTGACGCTCCCGCTGCTGACGCCCCAGCTGGTGGTGACTTGTTCGACGCTCCCGCTGCTGATGCTCCTGCCGGTGGTGACTTGTTCGATCCTCCTGCTGGTGGTGATCTTTTCGATGATGCTCCAGCTTCAGCCAATAACGCCGGCGATGCAGTTGGCCAGCCAACGTCGACCAATCCGCGTGAAGCCGAGAAGCTTGATCTGGATGATTTGTTTGGTCCATCGGATGAACCGGAGTCGCCAGAGGAAGAGCCAGCTACCAACCCGATTGATGATCTATTCGGCAACAACATGCGAATCTGGCATGACAACACCGGCAACTTCGCCGTTGAAGCTCAGTTGGCTGAGATTCGCACCGACAGCGTCCGCTTGCTGAAGAGCAACGGGAAGTATTGCACTGTTCCAATGCGACGCTTGAGCCCATCAGATAAACTGTTGGTCCACAGAGTTGCAGCTGCCAGTGGCAAGAAGACCGTCAAGTTCATTTCGACCGGTCGCTAACCAACGCTCCTGCCCTGCACAAAAAAAGCGGGGCGCAGAGTAAAGTTGCCTATGCTATTTGGAGGATGCGAGTACAGTTGCTCGCATCCTCTTTTCGATTGCACCTGTTCTGTATGCCAAACATGACGAAAACCCAGAAACGTCTGGCAAGTGCGTTTATCGTGGTGCAGTTTGCTGTGCTGACCCTAAGCTTATCGGCAAATCTATCACCCAGCGCTCTGCAAGGTGACCTGCTCGATTGGGTGGAGTACTACACGATCCCGACTGCTCAAGACTACGGGGCTGTACCGCTGGAACTAACGCACGGTGAGTCGTTGGACTTCCCTGTTGCGTTTCAAGCAATATATGCTGACGAACCGGGTGCTTGGGTCCCGCTTCGTTTGCCTGGCGTTGCGTTTGGTAAAGAGCGTCCAATCAAATGGACCAACTCGCGCTGGCCCAATCTCTCTCGAGCTGTTCGACTGCTTTATGGCGATACCGGCGACCCAGAACCCTTGGCGATTTTGGCAGCCGCATTGCTCAAAAGCGAAGGGGAGGAGCGGCCGTTAAGGGTTCGTGCGGTATCACCAACCGTAATTAGTTTCATCCAATATCAAAACGTTAAAGAAGCCAATTTGACGGTCGCCGAGGCGTTCAACGATTCCGTTATCTACACGGCTGATGTTGTAGTGCTTGGAGATGGGCGATGGTCACTCGTTCCTGTTGAGGAAAGCCAGCGGACGGCAAGAAGCGAGCTGAAACGGCAAGAGGGACAGCCGTGATAAAACCGCTCGTTGAAAACTGGGATGAGTTTTGGTTCAAGCCAAGCAGCGGTGTGAGTGTTACGCGAACGCGCGTGTTGTTGGCTTCGGTGGCCACTGTTTGGTTTGGTAGCTTTCTCGCCAAGTCAGGCTACTGGTTCGGCGAACAAGGTGTACTTAACCTCGCCACTAGCAGTCAGTTGCTTGGATACGCACAAACATCGCGTGTATTGAACTGGTCACCACTCTGGTTGACCGACAGCCTGCTTGCGATCCGAGTTTGGTTGGTTCTTGGAGTGCTGGCGAGTCTAGCTGTGCTAGTGGGGGTTGGCGGCCGAATCAGCGTAGCCGTATGGTTAGTGATTGCAGTGGGTTGGGCCCATCGGATTTTCTGGCTTTCATCACCGGTTGAACCCGCACTAGTTGCAATGATGGGCTATCTGCTAGTTGTACCGGGAGCAATGATACTCCGGACGTCTCCAGTCGAAGAATCGGCGCTTCACACCTTGGTGCGTCGTTTAATCCAAGTGCATGTTTGGATGCTACTGCTAGCCGGTTTGCTTTCCGCGCTAGCCTCACTGACTTGGTGGCGCGGTGAAGGGATTTGGTGGCTGGCCTCTGCCGGGCGAAGCAATCTATTGACTCAGGAACTATTGAGCAACGCGCGAGTTGTCAATTTCTTATCGCATGCAATGCTGGTTGGCTATGGTCTCACGCTATGGTGGCTCGTCGTCCCGGTAACCCGCCAGCTTGGCGTCTGCGTCGGTTGGATGTGCTGTGCTGGAATCGCACTTCTGGCCGATCAGATCCTCTACGCTGCTGTCCTCGCAGCTGGTCTGTCTGCCTTTTGGCCCGTTGCCTCCGATCGTAAGACCACTGCTAGTGAGGACCTGCAGCCGTGAGCGCCTCCTAATCGTGAGGACACAATGGGCAGAATTATCTTCGCGGGCCGCTGATCGTTTCAAACAACAATCTGCCGCAATTCAGTGCAACACCGGGAGCTGTTCGCTTGCCGACGTACTAATTCCGTGATGCGAACGGCGTTTTACGAATGGGAACCATTTCGTCCTGCGCCGCTTTGGTGGAGCGTGAAATCGGCACGCGGCGAAGTACAGTTTCTCCGCTGGCATATGCGGAGGCGTTTGGCGTTGAAGGTGAAATCCCAATTGGAGCCGAAAGTTCATGTGTTTGCCCCACAGGCATTTCGAGCTGGATTCCTTCAGCTGGAAGGGCGTTTCGACCGAGACGGGGCTTCGCATTGGAAGCCTGTTCGAAACTAGCCCACTGAATAGTCTTGCTTTGCCCAGCCAGCGTGTACGCTAACCGTGCTTTTGCTGGCGGTGAATGGTGGGCTGTTAAGTCTTCTTCGCGGATGAGACCAGGATTCCAGTTCTGGTGAGCGTCAAAATCGCGTGGCGCTGGAATCGGTTTGGTCGACGGCGTTCTGCTTGGAAGTCGTGGCGGTTCGGAATTGCGAGCAGCTTCGAAACTTGGCGTGCTGGCTTCGCGTGTTTCTGTCACAGAGAATCGCTTGGCCGTAGGAGCAGAGTTAGCGAGGGAACTAGCTGAAGATTCCGGCGAACTGATCGGACCGCCCGACAGCGATGGTCGGGTATTGGCGGGATCATTTTCTGGGGGAAAGATTCCAGGATTCGCAGGAGGCGCGGTGGTCGGTGCAGGCGGAGCTGTTAATCCAGGGGGTGGAGCGTATGCCGGGGCGCTTCCGGTGCAACCGCCAGTTGTGGTGCCGTAATAAGTACTGGGGGCGACCGAGTATGGACTGGTTCCATAAGGGGAAGTCGGATAAGTCGATGCAGTGCTGGGAGGCATGCTGGTGATGGGTGGCTGGAGCGTCGTGTAGTTGCTTGCAGCCGGTGATGAGATTGCCGGTGCAGTAGATTGCGTAAGCGGCAAGCCACCGCGTGGTAGCGTGTAAGTGGTGCCGGCTGGCGGCGAGACGATCGGAGCCTGCGTGGCGAAGTTGCCGTAGTAAGTACTCTGGCCCCAAGTCGGAATCCGCTGAGTCTGATATTCGTACGAAGTACAAGGCGCCATGTGGACAGTTTGAGCACCCGTTGTTGGGTCTGCCTTCATTAGCGGCCGATAATAGGTCACCGGTGCCCGATAGTAGTTGGTACGATAATTCGGAACATACGAATAAGTTGTTGGTACTCGCGGAGTTACCGTTGTTGGAAGCCCACTAGGCGGAGCGTACCCTGGGCCTGAGAAAACAGGAGGTCTAAGGCTGTTGTAGGGTGCATAGCCGACCGAGTACGGCGAATAGCCGCTCGAATAGGGTGCATAGCCCGCAGTGTTTCCTACCGGAACAGGGCCACCTACTGGGTAGGCTGGGCTGGTGCGTCGTCCAAATAGCCAATCGATCAAGGGCCCTGCCTGGGCTGACTCTAGTTCACCAAAGAGGGTGAGCGAAAACACGACCGCGGCCAATAGTCTCGAGCGTTGGAGCAACATAACCTGCCTTACGATTAAACCTGGTGCACGACCAACGGCCCGCTCGACATCTAATGCTTGTCAGCGAATACGTGATCGTCAGCTATATGTTTGATGCCAGCGCCCATGGGTCCGTCAACCGCTTTCGGCCAGCCTTGAGCGAGAGCTTGCAATAAGAGCTCAACCAAGGCCGTGTGGATCCAATTGTGCCGACTTTAACGGCCAGTTGGACAAACGGATTTTCACACAAGAAAACTGACTTCAACCGAATCGTAGGTCAGAAACGGCCCAAGGCAAGTCAAACAGATGATGACTGGGCCCGCGGATTGCCGCTCAGCAAAGCAGTGCTAGGTGTCGAAATACAGGCAGTATTCGTAGGGATGAGGGCGAGATTGCATGGGAGCAATCTCAGATTGTCGTTTGTGCGAAATCCAGTCGCGCAGGAGTTGTTCGGTGAACACGTCACCGCGGAGAAGAAAGTCGCAGTCCGCCTCAAGTGCATCTAGTGCTTCTTCTAATGAACGGGGTGCAGCGGTTGCCACCGATTCCGAGTCTTTGTAAGCCTGACTCTCTTCGGGATCACCGGGGTGAATTTTATTCTGGATTCCGTCAATGGCCGCCATCACGACGCCTGCAAATGCCAAGTACGGATTGCAGCTGGGATCAGGGAACCGGAGTTCTACGCGCCGCGCTGCAGGATTAGGACTTACCATAGGAATACGAATTGCCGCAGAACGGTTGCGGGCTGCATAGCCGAGCGAGACAGGGGCTTCAAAGCCGGGAACCAGCCGCTTGTAGCTGTTCGTGGTAGGGTTCGTAAGCGCGAACAGTGCACGGGCGTGTTTCAGGACGCCTCCAATCGCATGCAGACCGGTGTCGCTTAGTCCGGCGTAGCCTCCGCCTGCAAACAGCGGTTCTTCGTTTTTCCAAAACGAAAAGTGAACATGCATGCCGTTGCCGTTTTCATTCACCAGCGGCTTAGGCATAAAGGTGACAGTCTTTCCGTTGCGACGGGCCACGTTCTTGACGATGTATTTGTAATTCATCAACGTGTCAGCCATCTCTACGAGCCGACTGTATCGAATGTTGATTTCGGACTGGCCAGCGGCCGCGACTTCATGGTGATGGCATTCAACTTCGATACCGCTTTCGATCAGCGTTTGCATCATGTCATTGCGAATGTCGATACATTGATCGTTTGGCGCAGTTGGCAAGTAGCCTTCTTTGCGGCGCATTTTGTGGCCCAAATTCGATTCGCTGTTCGCGCCGCGATTCCACCATGCTTCGTCGCTTTCAACTTGGTAATGCGATCCATTGCTGCGTTGATCAAACTGGACCTGATCGAAAATGAAGAACTCAGCTTCGGGCCCCAAGAATGCAGTATCGGCAACGCCAGTATTCGCCAGGTAGGTTTCGGCACGGATCGCCACTTGTCGTGGATCTAGCGAGTATTCTTCGCGCGTGATTGGGTCTTCGACATTGCAGCGCAGGACAACGGTTGGCATACGATTGAACGGGTCAATCCATACATTCGTTGGGTGCGGAACGAGAAGCATGTCTGACTGAGCTACCGACTGCCATCCCCGAATGCTGGAGGCATCGAAACCGAACCCGTCTCTAAACGCCTGCTCGGTAAGCTGTGAGATAGGCACGGTCAGTTGATGAAGCTTGCCAAACAGGTCTGTGAACCGGAGATCTGCAGCACGGACTTCTCTCTCGCGGCAGAGTGCCAAGACTTCTTGCGGGCTGGTAGTGTTCGTTCTGCGATCCATCTAACGCTTAATTCTCATATTCGAAGTGTTTGTGGCTGACACCCTATCACTATTTTACATGAGCAAGGCTAGGTTGCCGACGCTTGCTGACGGATGTTCGTCAAGGAATCGCGGCTTTCACGCAGAGCGACGAAAGCCGGAACCAGAATACTCCTTACGATTAGCGTGTCGACGATTACGCCACATGCCAATGCGAATCCCAATTCGGTTATGCCGCGCAAAACCAGCAGTGGTTGCCCAAGGGTTGTCCCTGGGAACCAGGATGCGATCCAGGCGTAGACAGCCGGACTGGTCATCGCGATGAATGTGCCAGCCATGATCAGTCCGCAACTGGTAATGATGCCGCCAGTCAGCGCAGTAGCTCGGCGGATGCCTTCGAGTTTAGGAAAGTGACGTTGTTCCTC
>DNPC01000510.1 GCA_003501565.1 Planctomycetaceae bacterium
GTGGTGGCTTCCGGCCGGGTAGTCGGTTGCGACCGCCCGCTACAATAATGCAGTCGTTTCGTCAAACTCGAACATTAGATTCATGCACTGGACCGCAGCTCCTGACGCACCTTTTATCAAGTTGTCGATCGCGCACAAAATGATAACCCAATCGCCATTTTCACGAACGCTTATGTCGCAGTAGTTCGTCCCCGAAACGTAGCGCGTCGCTGGCAAGTGAGGAACGACGCGAACGAATGGCTCATCTTGGTAGGCAGTTGCGAGGCATTCACGGATCTGGTTTGCAGTCGCGCCTCCTTTGGTGCGGACGTAGATTGTTGATAAAATGCCACGATGCATCGGGACAAGATGAGGTGTGAAGATAATGTCCAATTTGGTACTGGTAGACCTCTCGATGATGTCGACCATCTCGCCCTGATGGCGGTGGGTGCCAACAGAATAGGGCGAGATTGACTCATTCGTTTCGCAGTAAAGCGTGCCAAGTTTTGGGCTCCGCCCTGCTCCACTGACCCCGCTCTTGGAATCGACAATGACCTGCGATTCGACAAGATTCTCACGAACTAGGGGCGTCAGTGGAACGATTGCGCTGGTCGGATAACAACCAGGATTGGCGACCAGGTTGGTATCTGCCAATCGATCTCTGAACAACTCAGGCATACCATACGGCGTTTGACCTAACCTGCCTGGATCAGGATGTTGCTCGCCATACCAATGTTCGTACAGCGATGGCGTGCTAAGTCGGTAATCAGCACTCAAATCAATGACTCGGCATCCCGCATCCAAGATTGCGGAAACGATCGGCGCACTCGCAGCATGCGGGAGGCAACAAAACGCGACATCTGAGCGTTCCGCAATTTCGGCCGGCGAGAGGTTCTCGACGGGAAGTGTTGTTTTTCCGGTTAGGCGTGGATGCATGTCGGCCAGAGTCGACCCATCCGCTTGACGGCTGGTTGCGGCAGAGATTTTTACTTCCGGGTGCGCTGACAGCAGCAGAGCCGCCTCGAGTGCAGTGTACCCAGAGCAACCTACGATCGCAGCTCTTAACATTCTCTCTCCAAATCTGTCCTGATGTTGATTGAGTCACGTCAACACAGGATCGAACCACCCAAATCGCTGATAAGTGGACTATGCCTGTTGATGCACCAAATATCCGCCAAGCCGCGTTGGCGCCCGCGTGCTGAGCTTCTTCGCCTGCGCACTCAGGGGATTAATCCGTGCGCCTAGTGACTCCAGGTGGGCCGCAGAAAAGCGAATGGACTTTCAACGCGGCTTAATCCGGTTGTGATGCATGCACTTGAAATATTCAGTGCCACAGCTTGGCAGTTTCCAACCTTCCTCAGCTCTATTTGCTGGAGTCCGCCAAACCTATCCTCTCCAACACAGGAGGTGTTGTGCCCCTAGCCTTCCAACCTTCGACGAATCGCCTCTGTTGGGATCGGAGTAATCGTTGGGTTGCCGATTACGTCTGTCCGCAGAATATCATCGGCGGCAGCTTCGCCGGAAATATCGTACTGAACGATGAATGCACCAATTTGAAGATAATTCTCCTGGTACACTGGCGGCCAGAACGCTTCGCTGCGACTGGATAGCGTTCGGGCTAGCAAACGCGTCGCGCGGCCGCTAAAGCCACTTAGCACCATCTCCAAGCGACCAAGCGACTCACGGTAGATGTAGAACACCAAAGCAGTATCTTGGCCGCCAGCGTGCAGCCATTTGCCGTCAGCGCCTTCGTAGTAGATGCCTGGTTCGTCAGAGGCCTCCGTCTGACTTAGCTTCTCACCTGCTGAGATGCTAGCAACCTTTGGATCGTGAGGGCGATAGCGGAGGAAGAACGGGCAGCGACGGTCCGACGCCTTCTGAACATTATCTTGGGTTTGAAATGCTTGGCCGTGGAATGCATCGGCGAGTATAAGTTCAACCACTGGGTTGCTTTTTACGCTTCCCAGGCAAATCATTGCCTTATCGCCGGCCGTCGACGAAAACTCTTCGTGAACCTCGGTTGCACGACCATTGACCATCTCGGAGTCGGTGATCCCAGGACTCCAGACCAAGGTTTGCTTAAGCATTTCTGGGTGTGTACCCGGCTTTTCCTCGTTCGGCGTGGGTCCGGCATTGATGTCCGGCTTTAGTAGTTTATCGGTACCACCAAGCGTCGAAACGCCGTTGAGTACCTCTCCGGCCAGTACTGCATCAGAAGCAACGACCCAAGCTGTTTCGGGCGCGTCACTCTCGTCGGGCCGACGGACACCCACGCAAATCTCAAGCTTTTTGCGACGCGCAATTAGCTCCCAAAACGCCTCAGGCCGGACGGCGAATAGCGCGCCAGGTAGTTGGTCTCCGGATGCATAACCGTGTTCGACCAAATAGTCGCAGAGTCGGCTGAGCGCTTCCAGGGGGATGTACTTCGCTTCGTTCTTCAGCAGTGAAGCAACTTGGTGACGGTCTAGTCCGGTATATTCGACGATTGCCTTGATTGTCCCCGGTCGCTTACGTCGGTCGGGGTTGTAGCCTAGTAGTTCGGCAAGGCGAAACTCGTATCGCATGGCTAAATTGGCTCAGTGGAGGATAGAATCACTTAACCGCCAAATTCGGCGGTCTAACGCAAGATTAGGGGCCCTTGAATCAAATATCTAGTGGCCGCGTGGAGAAATCCCCGATTTTTTCCGTTTCTTCCCAATTTGTCGGGCTGGTTCCGCTTGTTGGCCGGTTTGGCGTATCGGGCAAGTTCCGCGTATCGGTGGCGACGCGCTATTTTTAGAAACAGTCCGCCGTGTTCCCGTTCTGCAGCAGATGGCTCCGCTTCCAGCAGCTTGATT
>DNPC01000782.1 GCA_003501565.1 Planctomycetaceae bacterium
CAATAGTGCACACTTGTTGGCTGCTAGGATCCGGGGCGTAGTAGAGGCCCCGGTGTGCAACAGCGCCCGTTAGCCGGTTGTTGATCACACCCGGCTCGACGCGCGCCGTCCGTGATTCGAAATCGATATCAAGGATTTTATCGAGCCGATTTAAAGCGATAACGATTCCCTCGGCATGCGGTAAGCTCGCGCCGGACAGACTCGTACCGCTGCCCCGGGCAACAAAGGGCACGTTGTTCGCGTGACACCACTTGACTGCTGTAATGACTTCCTCAGCGGTGCGCGGAACAACGATAGCACGTGGCTGAACGGCAAAGGCCGTTAGCCCATCACTCTGAAACGCAGCCAGCGCACTTGCGGAATGTTGGAAGCGATCCGATGGCAATATCTGCTGTAGTTCATCAAACAGTTCTGGCTGCATTGTTGTAGGCTCCAGCAGGATCTTGCTCGGTTGTTGCGGTGCGGCCAGTTGTAAATATGGGTACTCTTAGATGACTTCGGCCTGAACCAAGACATCTTTGGGAAGCGCGATTGGGCGACCGCCGCGAGACAAAAATATCTCGTACCACTGTGAAAGCAGATTCATCGTCCCGCCGTAAATAATACCCTGTGCGGGAAAGATCCCGACACACAAAGCAAGAAAACCGACGAGAGTCACACATACCGCTAGGAAATAGTAGACGAAGCCGGACCACAGGATTTCGAAAAACATAATCGAAAGAAAGTGGAATGCCCAGCCGAAGTCCATCGCCTTACTGAAGTCCTGTGAGATCATTGCGTTGAGAACGAAGGGCACTACAAACGAAGAGAGTGCGACGACGGCGAGTATCAAGAAGGGGGCGCCAACCAGAGCGGTCATCGCCGAGGCTGTTTCCCCAGCCCCGCTCATCGCAAGGATGGATCCCATAAACATGAATCCCGGTATGATCGAAATGATCCCCAGAATGAATTGCATGATGAGTGCAACCAAAAACGGCCAGATGCCGTTCTGCATATAGTCGCCCAATCGGTCAGGGTTGAGGTCGGGCGTTTTGTTGCCGGGCAGCCCTGCGCGAGCGCGAATCACATCCGTTCCCCAGCCGAGCAGACCGATCTGGCCGACGAAGATTCCGTTTAACAGTGCGGCGATGCTGAGCCATAACACGTTTTGACCCCACGCTTCAGACTGCAGCGTAGACGTCATAGCTTGCCAAGGGCGGCTTCGCAGTGGAGCTCCACCATGGCCATCGTCGTTGACAAATGAGGTATCAGGCGTCGATTGGTAAGGATCTTGGCTCACGAAACTAGCGTACTTTCCTGCTATCAGTTCAAAACGGTTGGGGCTGCATTTCGCCGCTGCGATGGACCACCTTATCTGATTCGCTTCGCGACATCAATTATTGGCACTCTGGGACGTGCTGTTGGCGCATCCAGCTGGATTCCTGCGTCCAATTGTGGCAAACTGGCCGTCCCCGAACACGCAAGAACAGAAAGCCAAGTATGTCGACTTCGTTGGTCGAGTTGTCGCACGTTTCAAAAACATACAACGACGGAAACGTAATCGCACTTTCCGACGTATCGCTGGCCATTCATCCGGCTGAGTTTGTGGCAATCGTAGGGCCCAGTGGATGCGGCAAATCGACTTTGCTGAATTTACTTGGGGCGCTCGACCGGCCAAGCGAGGGATTGGTTAGTTTCGAGGGGGAGACGACACACAACGCAGCTCAGCTCGACAGACTGCGGAGCCAGAAGATTGGCTTTGTGTTCCAGTCGTTTTATCTCTTGCCCAATTTGACGGCGGAAGAGAACGTTCAGCTTCCGATGTTTGAGAGTTCACTTGGCCCTCCACAACGCACACAGAGAGCTCGTGAACTGTTGGAGGATGTCGGCTTGAGCGAGCGGCGACGGCACCTGCCTAATCAACTTTCGATCGGCCAGCGGCAACGCGTTGCGATCGCTCGTGCATTGGCCAATTCCCCCGAACTAATTCTTGCCGACGAACCCACCGGTAGCCTCGACAGCAAAAGTGGTGCGGAAGTCATGGATTTGCTAGCGTCGCTCAACGACAAACAATCTACCGCTCTGGTGGTCGTAACGCACGATGACCGCGTGGCTGCTCTCGCACGCCGGTGCATTCGAATGCTCGACGGACGAATTCTATAAGCCACGGCTAATGGGCAGTCGCTCGCTCGTGGCCCCAAAGTTTGATAGCAAAGCCCTGCTTGCCTCGATTGACCTTGGCTCACCATAGCATGCTTGCTTATAAGCAATCGAGAGTATCCCCATGCGCGACAAGGAACGTTTGCGCTGAATCCACGAATGCTAGGATAGCTCGGTAGTGCAGGAAGTCGTCGATCGACGAGCAAATACCGCAGGCTGGCAACGCCATTTGTCAAGTCTAGCGTTGATCGCTGCGCTCCCGGCAATATTAATATTCGTCAGCCCGAGTGACGCATTGGCCGGCGATGTCGGTTTCCCAGACATTAATCCGAGTTACAGCATCCGCGTCGATGCCGACAAGTACTCAGTCGCTCAAAAGGGTGTCTATCAAGTCCTTGCGTTTCGCGGCAATTGTCGAATCTCACAAGGTGAGTTTTCGGGCACCGCGGATGAGATCTTTCTGTGGATTGACAATAGCGGGTTTCGCGGTCTGGATATCCCCGGAAAAACGATCTGTTACATGCAGGGCAATGTAACTTTACAGTGGTCAGATCAACAAGGCTTGCAAGACACGCGGTGGATGGGACGGCTCTTCAGTTTCCACCCCGTCGGTTATTCAGGAACGGAAGAACAGCGATTTGACATTCCTGATCTAGATTGGAATGCACTTGGCGGTCGCTCACGCTACGCGTCGGTGAAACAAGAAGCGGATATCTCTGC
>DNPC01000434.1 GCA_003501565.1 Planctomycetaceae bacterium
GCGACAGCCTGCAGGAGGCAGCGGACCGTTTTCATCGACATGATTCAGATACCGAATCTCAGGATCATGCGAATGCGAGCGGGCCAGACTTTAACGGTGTCGAGTTCCGGAAATTGCTTGGCCGCTTCATCGATGTCTGCCAGGCAATCGAGTACGCCCACAGTCGCGGCGTATTGCATCGCGATCTGAAGCCCGGCAACATCATGTTGGGGAAATACGGCGAGACACTCGTTGTCGATTGGGGTTTAGCAAAGGCCCTAGGGCATGATGGAGTCGAACATGTGGAGGGTGAAACAACGCTCCGCCCCGCATCAGCCAGTGGGAGTGCGCCGACGATCATGGGCAGC
This sequence comes from Planctomycetaceae bacterium, assembly GCA_003501565.1. Taxonomy (GTDB): domain Bacteria; phylum Planctomycetota; class Planctomycetia; order Pirellulales; family Pirellulaceae; genus Aureliella. Next base: position 348 of record DNPC01000434.1, read on the forward strand.
GCGATCGGAACGCCCGCCTTTATGCCGCCAGAACAAGCAGCTGGCCGCCTCGATGAACTCTCGCCGGCCAGCGACGTCTACAGCTTGGGAGCAACACTGTATTACGTGCTGACAGGCAAGTCAGCTTTTGCCGGCCAAGATTTAGTCGCCATCTTGGAACGGGGTCAAACGGGCGACTTCCCTTCCCCACGCGACAAAAACCCAGCCGTCCCCAAACCGCTCGAGGCAATCTGCCTCCGCGCGATGGCGACCCGCCCGGCAAGCCGATACGCCTCACCGCAAGAATTGGTCGAAGACGTCGAGCGGTTCCTGGCTGACGAACCCATTACCGCGTTCACCGAACCGATTGCCGTCAGAGCTCGACGCTGGGTTCGCAAGCATCAAACGTTGACCACAGCAACGGCAGCGGTGATCCTCGTCTCGGTCGCCGGACTGGGAGTTTTTTCTTCCATCCTCAGCCGAAACAACGCCACACTTCAACAGTTGAATACGGCGTTGGACAGCAAAAACCGGCAGTTGATTGAAACGCAGAGGCTGGAAGTCGCGGCGAGGCAACTCGCTGAGTCCAACGAAGAGTCAGCGCGCGCTCAAAGCAACTTGGCGTTGACCACGCTTGCCACGGTCATTCGTGACGTCCAAACGGGACTGGAAGACTTGCCGAGGAGCGGCGAAATTCGACGCCAGTTGCTGAAGACTTCGTTAACCAAACTCAATGATGTGGCCACTCGCTATGTCGACCAGGCTCGAGTCGACCATGAAACAATTGTCGCCTTGTTCGACATGGGTAATATTGTCCTCAATTTTGGTTCAGGTGAGGACGCTGTTCAGTCTGATGAATCTGCTACCGAAGAACGGACGCCGAGCGTCGAGTTGGCTGCCACGTTCTTCCACCGCGCGCACGCGATGGCTTCCCAGATGGTTGCCGACGCGCCGCAAGATGCCGTTGCCCGTCATGACCTTGCCACGTCGCTGGGCTTCCTCGGCAAAATTAACCTCCGGATGGCGGAGTTGCAGCCCGCGTTAAGTGCGTACCAAAGCAGTCTCGAAATCTTTCAAGAACTCCTCAACGACGAACCCGACGGTGTGCAGCTTCAAGATGATTTGGCGACAACTCTTCACCAGATTGGCAATGCGCTGGCAAAACTGGGACGTGGTGAAGAAGCAAAGCAAGCTTACCAACGGAGCATGCAAATCGCGGAACGCCTGCTGGCCGAACATCCGACGAACCTCGAAATCCAACGAATCCTGGCCATATCGTATACATATTTTGCCGATGCGCTCCTTTCCTACGGTGACACAGCGGAGGCCTTGCGTCTTTACGAGAAGAGCACGCGGACGTTCGAGCTCTTAGCGAACAACAGCCAAGATCGCAATTCGAGCCAACACGATCTCGGTGTCTCGTACACTCGACTTTCTCGCGTGCACCAGAGGTTGGGATCGCTGCCAGTTGCTTTGGAGTTGCTTAAAAAGTCGGTGCTCATCGAAGAGGAGTTGATCGAGAACGACCCTCAGAATGTCTTCTTCCGTCAAGGGCTGGTGAAAACGTATCAACAGATGGGAGACCTGCACCTGGCAATGCGACAACCAAAGGAGGCGCTGAAGTACTACACCGATCGACTTGAATTGTCCCGACAGCTTGCCGAAGAAGACCCCGACGACTTTTTAGGACGGGACGCGATGGCCCTCGCCCTACAAACCTACGGTGCGAACCAACGCCGGCTAGGACGTCCTCAAAGTGCAGTTGACGCTTTCCAGGAAAGCCTCGAAATCTACGAGGTATTGGCCCAAGATCGCCCCGACAGAGTTCAAGGTCAACGGGATCTACTGACGGCGCACTGGGAGCTTGGCCAGACTTTAATCGACATGTCGAGATTTGACGAAGCGGCGGTGTACCTCGAGCGGAGCTTCCAAATCGGCAAAAGCCTCGCGGAGAAGCGGCCGGGCGATGGAGAAATGCAATTCGATTTAGTCCAGGCGTATAGTCGCCTGGGTCTGGCGAACTTGCAACGGCAAGATGGGAAGGCGGCAACAGAAGCGTTCCGGAGATGCATCTCGATCCTCGAGAAATTGGCCGAGGACGATCCAGCCAATCCCTTCTTTCGAAGAAACCTCTTCGCTGCCCAAACCCAATTGGGTGATGCGTTGATAATGACGCGTGAACTGGATGCCGCTCAGAACTTATTCCAGGAAGCGGTCGAGACGGCGGAGCAGTTCGCGACGGAACAACCGGATGACGCCCGGTGGCAAACCGACTTGTCGACCATCTACGGAAAGTTGGGCGACGTGCTTCGCGAACAAGGAGACGTCGATGCAGCGCTCGACTATCACAACAAGTGCCTAACCATTGATCGACGCTTGGCTGAATCGGATACCAGCAATGCCGAGTGGCAGACTCGATGGATGCGATCCCATTTCGTGTTGGGTGACGACTACAGCCAGGCCTACCGGCATGAGGATGCGGTGGCGCATTTTGAGTCCGCTGCGGACGTCTGCCGGCAGATGATACGCGATAACCAAAATGTGCTGAAGATGCGTGGGGCACTGGCAGCCATGGATTCGCTCGCCCAAAACGCCAAACAAAAAGCCGCTGCGTTGGGCGATTGGGAGGAGATCCTAAAGAGTCCGCCAAGATCGCTGCCAAACCTACTGGAAACACGTAGTTTGGCATTCGCCCACCGCGAGCGGTTTACCGAAGCCGTTGAAGCCGCCATCAAGCTTTGTTCTCTCGAAAATGTGACACCCGAACAGCTTTACAACGCCGCTAGCGTCTTGAGCATGTGCGCCGCGTCCATTGCCGCCAAAGACGGCGAGACATTGGCGGCTGATGAGGCGAAACAGCGAACACAGTACTTGGATGATGCAATGAGTACATTGCAGCAGGCG
>DNPC01000201.1 GCA_003501565.1 Planctomycetaceae bacterium
AAGGCGAGTTGGTGGCATTTCTGGGGCCCAACGGCGCCGGCAAGAGCACGACGATGAAAATGCTTACCGGCTATCTGTCGCCCAGCGAAGGCACAGCTAAGATCGCCGGGCACGACATGGTCAGTGATCGTATCGCGGGTTCCCACCACCTCGGTTACCTTCCCGAGAACGGGCCGCTATATCCCGAAATGACTCCGGTCGACATGCTCGATTTCTTTGCCGAAGCCCGCGGGATGAGCAAGAAACGCAAGGCGGAGCGAATCGAGGCAGTGATCGACTTGTGTGATCTGAGCACCGTTGCACACAAGGCAACTGCCAAGCTTTCAAAAGGTTTTAAGCAGCGCGTGGGAATGGCGCAAGCGCTTCTGCACGAGCCTGACGTGTTGATTTTGGACGAGCCGACGGCGGGCCTAGATCCCAACCAAATCCGCGAAGTCCGCAAGACGATGCGCAAGTTGCGGGAAACGAAAACAATTCTCCTGTCGACTCACATCCTCCAGGAGGTCGAGGCCATGGCGGATCGAGTCGTTCTCATCAACGAAGGCCGGAAGGTATTCGACGGTGATGTTAAGGACTTGACCGAAATCGATACCAATTTGGATCATGCCTTCCATAATCTGACGGGTGTGGCTGACGAGTAAAAACTTGCCGCAGCCGACGACAACGCGAAGCGAAAGTTTTTCGCAGCGGGGAAAAATGGATCCCTGCCATCGCAATTCAAACCGCACGTTCACTTATCATTCCGACGAAACAACATGTCTTCTGATATCCTGAGCTTGGTTGCTCCGCTTCTTAGTTTGATTGTTATCGATCTGATTGTCGGTCTGCTGGCGATGCTTGCCGTGATGCTGCTGGCAATGTGGAAACGGGCCGCCTACGCAGTTCTCAAGCGAAACTTTCTTGGCTACTTCAGCAATCCGACCGGCTACGTTTTTTTGTGCCTGTTCGTGCTGTTGACCAGCATGGCTGCGTTCTGGCCAGACGAGTTCTTTAATTCGAATCTCGCCAACCTTGACCAGCTCAATTACTGGTTGCCCGTGATCATGCTGTTCTTCATCCCGGCGATCACGATGAGTATTTGGGCGGAGGAAAAGCGCCAGGGCACTGACGAATTGCTGCTAACGCTGCCAGCCGACGATTTCGATATCGTGATTGGCAAATACCTTTCGGCTGCTGCTATCTACACGGTCTCGCTGGTATTCAGTCAGATTTCCACCTTCATGGTGCTGCTATTCCTTTCGAGCGGCGAAATCGACATCGGACTGTTCGCCGCAAATTACTTGGGATATTGGTTCATCGGTTTAGCGATGTTGGCCATCGGAATGATCGCATCGTTCTTAACCAGCAACCTGACCGTGGGATTCATCCTAGGGGCACTCTTCAACGCTCCGCTTGTGTTCGCGTCTGCCTCTGGGGTTCTGCTGGGCCGATTGCAACTATCGGGCGTTCGACTCGCCGAGACGATTTCGATGTTCAGCATTTCCGAGCAGTTCGATAGCTTTGGCCGGGGCGTTATCAGCGCTGCACCGGCGGCGTTCTTCTTGCTGGTCGGCGCGTTCGGTCTCTACTGCTGCATGGTATTGATTGGTCGCAGGCACTGGAGCGGAGGGCAGGACGGCAATGTTACTTTCCTACACTACCTCGGTCGCTTGCTGCTGTTGGTTGTGATCGTTTTCTCCGTAAGCTACTTCCTGCGTAACAACGATCGCGTCCGTTACGATGCGACAGAGGGCAAGGTTAGCTCGCTGAGCGAAACCACGCGGCGCGTCATCCGGGACCTCTCCCCAGAGCAACCCATTGTGATCGAGGCGTTTATCTCGAACGAAATCCCAGAGCAGTACGCTCGCACGCGGTATGACCTGTTGTCGCTGCTCAAGGAGTTCCAGGCACAGGCCAGTAGTCGCAAAGTCCAGCTTCAGGTGCAGATCTACGACGGTATCGAAACGAGTAGTGAAGTCGCTGATCGAGCGGAAAAGCAATATGGCATCGTGCCCGAAAATGTACGTGTTCGCGAACAGGGCTCGATCCGCGACGAAGAAGTTTTACTCGGTGCGGCGGTGCGCAGCGGCCTTTCGAAAGTCGTCATTCCGTTTTTCGAAACTGGGATCCCGGTCGAGTACGAATTGGTTCGGTCGATCGACACCGTTGCTCAGCCCACGCGCCGCAAACTTGGCATTGTTCAAACCGACGCCAATTTCATGGGTGGCTTTTCCATGGCTGGCGGAATGCCAACACAGATTCCACGGCAACCAATCGTGGATGAACTGGAGAAGCAGTACGACGTCGAACAAGTTGATCCGAGCAGCCCGATTTCAACGACTGCCTACGATGTGCTGTTGGTTCCACAGCCGTCGTCGCTGAATCCAACGCAGTTGCCAAATGTTGTCGCCGCCATCGAGGCTGGAGTACCAACGGCAATTTTCGAAGATCCCTTGCCTGCCGTGTACCAAGGCGTGCCAGGAACCGCTGAGCCCAAACAAGCACAAGGTGGGATGTTCGGCGGTGGACAACCTCCTGAACCGAAGGGAGATATGCTCCCGCTGTGGAACGCGCTTGGAATCGAAATTCCTCAACAACCCGGAATGTCCGGGCAGATTGGTCCTGACATTGTGTGGCAAAAGTACAATCCGCACCCGAAGATGGAATACTTGCTGCAGACCAACGACATGTGGCTCTTCACGCTTGACGGTGAAAACGAGAGCGAGGATTACCTGACCAACGATAGCCTGGTCACAGATGGTCTGCGGGAGTTGATGTTCCTGTACGCCGGTGCGATCAAAGCTCAGAAGGCGCGTGACGATGTCGAGATCACGAACTTGGTTGTCACTCGCGGTGACGTCTCAGGACGGGCCAAATTCGACGAAGTGCTTTCTAGTATCCAACGCGGTGCATCCAAAGCCGAGCTCGAGTTCATTCAAGGTCCGCTCCTCGACCAACCACAAACGATCGCGGTGATGGTCAAAGGTGTTACCGATTCCGGGGATGCGTCCAAGGATGGTGACAAAACATCCAGCAGTGAGGACGCCGAAAGTTCCGGAACCGAGGCCAACGCCGACTCAAGCGAAGGAGAGGCGGAATCGGGCAAAGACAAGCGTCCGATCCGCGCGATCTACGTTGCTGATATCGACTGCTTGCATCCGTTCTTCTCTGAAGCACGCAAGCGGCCCGAGCAGTTCGCCGAAGTTGACTTGCGAGTCCAGAACATTACGTTCCTTCTGAACGCGATCGACGTCCTAGCGGGCGAAGAGTCGTATCCGAAGATCCGCTCTCACGAACCGCGGCACGCCACGCTTCGCCTGTTTGAAGAGCAAGCTGAAGAATACCGAATGGTCCAATCCCAGCAGCAGAAAGAGTTCCAAGAAAAATATGATGCGGAACTTCAAAAGGCTGAGAAAGAAGGCCAAGAAGCTGTGGCGAAGTTCCAAGAACAACTCCGCGAACTACGCGCTAGTGGTGAAGTAGACGCGGAAAAGTTTCAGGAAATACAGGGGCTGGCCGTTTTGCTGGCTCAAAAACAAGGCGCCCAGCAACGTAAGCTCCAGATCGTTCGAGAGAAACTCGAACAAGAGCGCGATTCCGAGATTAAGCAGATTCAGCGCACCACCAAGCGAAAAATCGACGGCTTAGAATCCTACTACAAGATGCTCGCGGTCATCATTCCGCCAATTCCGCCACTACTGGTGGGAGCCTGGGTATTCATCGCCCGGCGAGTGCGTGAGCGTGAGGGAATCGCCAAAACACGTCTGCGGTAGCCAACGGAAACTTGCTCCGTCCCAGCCGAGCGGCCGCGGGCCCCCGAACCATCGAACAGTAATGCCACCCGAGAATGACGAAAGTCAGGAGTCACCAATCGTGAACGAAGGTAAAACGACAGCCATTTTTGCTATCGTCGCCGCGGTTTCGTTCGGCCTTGCCTACTGGAGCGCACCGCGCGCCCTGATGGACGAAGACGCTCTTAAGACGACCGTCGTAGGTAAGGCGATCTTCGAGAAATTTGACGATCCCGGTACCGCTCAATCGCTTGAAATCGTCAAGTTCAATGAGGAAATGGCGACCATCAGTCGATTCGAGGTTGCCAAGGATTCGGAAACAAAGATCTGGACACTCCCATCGTTCGATGACTACCCCGCCGATGCGGAGGAGCAAATCCGCGACGCCACGACACCTTTGATCGGCCTGCAAGTGCTGTCCGTCGAGAGCGTCGAAAGCGGCAGCCACTCGCTTTACGGAGTAGTGAACCCAGATGACCGCGACCTAAGCGTCGCCGAATCGGGGGTTGGAATGCTGCTGACTGTCAAAGGCGCAGAGAACCAAATTCTGGCCAGCTTGGTTGTCGGTAAAGAAGTCGAGGGAGCAGCGAATCAGCGTTACGTTCGCGTGCCCAGCGAAGATGCAGTCTACGTTGTCGAATTGGATTCCGCTCCCTTCACGACGGAATTCGGTGATTGGATCGACAAAAAGCTGCTCGAGGTCCGAAGCTTCGATATCACCAGCATCCAACTGCGTGATTACGCTTTGTTCCCAACCGAAAACAGCTATGCGATGCGCCGCAACTTTGACGCTGACTTCACCTATCAGCCGACGGCCAGCTCATGGTCGCTCGACCGTCTATTGACATATGAGGGAGCGACCAGCACTGAAACGGAACTGCCGCCCGGTGAGTCCTTGAACGAACAAGCATTGAACGATCTTCGCAATGCGGTTCAGGATCTTGAAATCGTTGACGTGCGGCGAAAGCCCGATGGTCTTGCCGCAGATCTCAAAGCGGACAAGTCCCTCCTCGACAATCAAGAGTCACTGCGAAGCCTTTACGCACAAGGATTCATCCCTCAGCCCGTCGGCGATAGCTACGAGATCTTTTCGACGGGTGGTGAGACGATTATCGGAACCGATGACGGTGTGCAATACAACTTGCGATTCGGAGAATCCGATGCATCGTTGGGCGCATCAACGGATGACGAAGAGGAAAATAGCGAACAAGGCTTGCGGCGTTATCTGTTGGTAACAGCCAGTTTGGATGAGTCGAAATTCCCGACGCCCGATCTGGAAATTGTGCCCCAAACGGTAGAAGAAATGCAGGCAATGCAAGCAGAGGAGAGTGGCGCCACCGAATCCGGCCCTGCTGATAGCGGTCCTGAGTCCGCCGCGGGGACCGGCTTGGGAATGGAGCCACCTGCCGAAGCGAGCTCGACAGATCCAGCGGACGAATCAACTGGGGA
>DNPC01000427.1 GCA_003501565.1 Planctomycetaceae bacterium
TGGGCGTACATGTACTGCTGCGAGGGTTCGCCAGCTGCGAAAAAACCACTCGAATCCTGCCGCGCCAACAGCCACTGGAGTCCCGCAGATACTTTGGCTGAGTACTTTCCGCTCTTATGCGTGTGGCCCGCTCCTAGGAATGCGTTGAGCGCCATCGCCGTGGCGGCTGTTTTGTTTTCGTAGGCGCCGCCAGCAGGGTAAGGTCCCAGTAGACTCCAGCTCCCGTCACTGCTTTGTTGCCTCGCCAGCCAGGCCAGGCCAAGCTCTACGGCCGACTCGGTTTCGGCCGTTCCACCGAACTGTTTCAGCAAAGCGTCTTTGAGATTCCCACTACGGCCAGCCAGCCCCATAACCAGTCCATGTGGTAGGCTCTGCAGCGGTTGTTCGGCGGGAGTCGTCGCCTGAACCTCAAGCGGCGTACTAGTCAGTTCAGGCTCAGGTAGAACAAGTTGTTTGAGTGGTTCAGTCGCGTCCGGCGTCTCCAGCGGGGAGAGGTCCGTAGATTCGAGCAGATCCGAATCGGAGTCTTGGGTTTGAGCAAGGTCGAATTCACTGGACACTTCCCCAGCGGATTCTCCCAAAAAGAAAGTCAGAGGCCCTTCCACAATCTGTCGCAGCGGAATAACAGCTAGCAGTACTAACAGGACTAGGTGTGCCACAAAGCTGGCCAGCCATGAAGGCATCTGGCGACGCCGGGCGTCGGATTCAGCCCGGAGCTTACCGGGAAGCACCTCCCGCGCCGAATGCTGGGACCGCGTCGCTGCATGTTGAGCCTGCGTTGCAGGTGGGGGCGGGGTTGTTGTAGCGGCCTGGACAGAGGCCGGATCGTTCGTGGGTGTCGTACTCCGCTGGACACTTGTAGGGGCAGCCGCCTCCTGCACCTGCAGAGGCGGTTTCGAGTTGGCCAGCGACTTTGACAGCAGTTCACCCTCGAGTTTAAGGTTCAGCACTCGGGCAGCAAAGGTTCCAAGAATTAGACCGTCGACTAGAAAATTGCTGCAAGAAGAACCTTTTCATTGTATCGGGCCAACTGCGGGCACAGCAAGCGAAAAAACAGGTCGACTTGCGAGAGAGCCGCGCTGGCAGGACGTGCCGCGGGCTTAAAAGGCAGGAGCGGGTTGTGCTGCCTTTAGGGAACGAGAGCCCCGCTAAGCATGCCAGCCCGCGCTGTCGCTCTGCGTTCGCGACGTTTCCCTAATAGGTCGGATAGCTCCGCAAACTGTAACGCGATTGTGCCTGATGATTTTGGAGAAAGTTCAGGCTACTCTTGGTCAGCTCTGTAGCCACTCTTGAAGCGTACGTTCTGGCACGGATAGTCGCATCATCGGCGCGAAGGTCTCGAAGGTGCGATCTGCTTCGTCAATGATTGACTTAAGCGATGAATAGGAAGCGGAAGAAATGCGGCGTAGACCATCCAGGAACTGGTCGCGTTCGGCCCACTGTTCGCCTTCACAGCTTGGAAGAAGTGCAGCCAAAGCGACACACGCGGCCTCACGCGCAGGCGGCGTTTGGTTCATCAACTCGTCAAAGTTCGGGTGGAACTCGATCAGTCGAGCGAATTCTTCTGGCAACCGCCAGTTCCTCACAAGTGCAGCAGCTACTTGCCCATGGTCCCAACCGAACGCTTCCTGTTCGAGCTTGCTGAGACGAAGGTTTTCGTTGCTGCGACGCTCAATGAGCGTTTCGTAGTGTTCTGGTAGCTCCTTAAGCAGCAGCGGGATTGCCATGTCTTGCAGTAGTGCCGCCGAAAAGAGCTCCTCTGCATTGGCAAGTTTGATGCTGCGCGCCAAGATCCGAGCAAAGACCGCTCGCCTGAGCGAATCCTGCCAGAGCTTCTGTAGGTTGAACGCACCGAACTTCGGATCGGGTACTAGACTGAAAACTGCGCTCCACAGCGCAAAGTTCTTGATTGTGCGAACCCCCACCAGGGCGAGTGCCTGGCGGATGTTTGTAATTTCACTTGCAAAACCAAAATAACTTGAGTTAACAAAACGTAGGATCTGGGTCATCAGCCCTGCGTCCGCTTCAATGGGCCGAGCAAATTCGGCTGGGCCGTTGCTCGAATCTTGCGACAACTCAAGTAAGGTGATCGCGGTCTGAGGAAGAGCGGGCAACTGCACGTTGGCAAGCAGCTCTTCAAAGTCAATTTTCTCTGCAGGTGATGCTATTGCCATGGCCGTAATTCTCCGGCGTAAAATCGCCAAACACGTTCAGTCGCGGCAGGCAGTGCATCATTTCTGATACGTATCTGCCGCTGTCCAATGCCATCAGGAACCAGATACAATGCTCCCGAAAGAAAACGTCATTTCGCCAAACCGTAGGATAGGAGGGACGATGGTGCAAATTGAAGCTCCTGATTCGGTAACGGTGTGCGGTATATGCCTACATTCACTGAAGCCCAAGCGTTAAAATCCGCACAACAGAACAGTCTGGTCGCACTGTTTGACGAATATGTGATATTGCTTCTCTCTACTCGACTCTGATTGAGCTGCTGGCTGAGTTTCCACTCGTGCGGACGTGAAAAGTGCCCCCAGGGGCAAGCAAGTAAATGACCAAAAACGCTGGCGGCACGGAGCCTAGACAGCATCCAACAAGCCTTTCAAGACGATGTAGATTGGTTACAAATATGCAGCCGGCGGTCCAGATAAATAACTGTCAGCCAGATCAACTAGTTGAGCAGATTCGTACAGCCTGCGACTGGATGGAGGATGTCTATGCGTCCGGGCGCTATGTTCGAATCGAGGTACAGCGTAGTTGGTCGAAGCACAATCCAACCATCTCCGGGAAAGTCGCCCGCCCTAGTGCTTTGCGATGGTATCTCCAACGCGAGCTATACAAACTCGCAAAAAATGGTGCGGAGATCGAGCTAACGATTTCACGTCCACGGACCGATTTGAGCAGTCCGGACCTGCTGCACAAAATCGATGAAGCGAACTTTGATCACACACGCAAGAAAGTGTTCTTGTTTGGTCCCGAACGTTCGGAACTGTCGATCAAACGTCTTGAACACTATACCGGCACACGGGTAGAGGACTTTCAACGCTACATCTTGCTAACAAACTACCAGATGCACATGGACGCGTTTCGATCGCTATTCCCCGATTCCATCGGGACGGCCGTGCGGTGTGTTGTTCCTGAACCAAAGCTTGCAATTGAAACCGTGGATCAGCAAGCGGAAACACCGCGCACAGTACAGATGCCGACATTGCATCACATTACACCTGATAACGGTGGTTTCACGATTATCAACATAGGTGTTGGACCATCCAATGCAAAGAACCTCACCGATCACTTGGCGGTGTTGCGTCCTGATGCGATGCTGATGGTTGGCCACTGCGCGGGAGTTCGCAATCATCAAGATATCGGCGACTACGTACTGGCCAGTGGCTATATGCGCGGCGACCATGTGCTTGATGCAGCGCTGCCAAAGTCGGTTCCTATTTCGCCCAGTTTTCTGCTCAATCGTTATCTTGCCAAAGAACTCGAAGAACGCAGTCTGCCGTTTCGCTACGGAGTTGTGCATACGACCGCAGACCGAAATTGGGAGCTTGCGATCGAGCGTGCGTTAGTCGATTTGCGTGCTAGCCGGAGCATAGCCGTCGACATGGAATCGGCGACTGTTGCAGCCAATGGATTCAGGTACCGCATACCCTCTGCAACTCTCCTGTGCATTTCGGACAAACCGCTGCACGGAAAACCAAAGCTGCCAGGCAAGGCTCAGGAATTCTACAATGACACGAAGGCACAGCACCTAAGGGTCGCTTGTGCAGCCATGGATACTGCTCGCACAGAGTATCCAGGAGGACTTCCTAATAGTGATTTGCGTGCGATGGACGAGCCGCTGGTGGGCGGGCCTGATTAAGCGACAGGCGAAAAGAACAATAGTCTACACTCAAGTGCCACTAGGCGGGAAAGCGTCCTAATTTGCAATCGGCCAGCGCAAACGCGATCGAGGTTACCAGTTTTCGGAAAGAGTACGCAGGTACCGTTGCGACGTCTGAAGTTAGTTTCACGTTGCCGGTCGGATGCGTGGGTGCGTTGATCGGTCCCAACGGAGCGGGCAAAACGACCACGATACGTTGCTTGAGTGGAATTTTGAAACCAACGTCAGGCGTCTTGAAAGTTGCTGGGTTGGATGTTGTTAGTGATTCGCTTGAGGTTAAGCGAAGAATTGCTTACGTACCCGACGATCCGCCTCTCTTTGAGACACTGACGGTCTGGGAACATCTCCGTTTCGTTCGAAGTGCGTACAATGTTGAGCGGTTCGAAGAGCGGGCCAAAGCTTTGCTGGACGAGTTTTCTCTGTACGAAAAACGCGGAGCACTTGCTAGTGAGCTCTCGCGTGGAATGCGCCAAAAAGTGGCGATTTGTTGCGCTTACCTGCATCAACCCGAAGTCATGTTTTTTGACGAACCGTTGACTGGCCTCGATCCAGCCGCCATTCGCAGCCTCAAACAGTCGATTATTGAGCAGGCTCGGCGTGGCGCGGCCGTCTTGGTCAGCAGCCATTTGTTGGCCCTTGTCGAAGACATCTGTGACCACCTAGTCATACTTTCGCGAGGCACCTGCCTATTCTCCGGATCGACTGCCGAAGCCAAACAGCAGTTTCCGGAGAGTGGATCTCTCGAAGACATTTTCTTCGACATCATCAACCGACACTCGCCGAAAGATTCGTGAATTCAATCGTCGTTCAGAGCAAGAAT
>DNPC01000778.1 GCA_003501565.1 Planctomycetaceae bacterium
GGCGCGCGTCGCGTTTGGTTCATCCGGCGGGCATTCTGAGGCATTAACTCTGAAAGTTTGGGCGGCTCTTTTTCTCCTGCCAGCTCTGCCATTGCTTTGATAATCTTGGGTCCATCTGTTCCGGCCGACGGCTGCGTCAATGCAAAATTCGCAGTTACCTTATCACCCTTTACAAGTAGAATCGTCATTTGGGCCAAGCGGTTAAGCCCCAGATTGCCTGGGCCCTCAAGGCCACCGTCCGCTACTCCCATCGTCTTGGTCTTTGCAAAGTACCGACGAACAGTCTTACGCATCCACTGTTCCGTTTCGCTGCGATCTTCACTCAACATCACAAAGCAGAATTCGAGTTTGTCTTTCTCGAGTCGATCACCGTAAGCAGCCATCAGACGCGCCACTGCATAGGCTGGCCTAGTCCGCTGATGCATGATCGCGATTGCCAGCGGACGTTTGGCGGCGAGTTGCTTGAGGTCAGTTTTTTCGCTTGGCTCGTCACCGCCAGCTAATTGCCACAGAGGGAATTCCCCGATCTTCTCCCCTGCCTGGGGGCCTGAGAAGATCTTTCGTTTGGGTTTTTGACTTTCTTCTGAGCCGCGACCGTCGTCCCCTCTGCTTCTGGACGCTCGCGAATCGGACTCTTGCCGTTGAGATTCGGATGGGTTCTCTTGGCCAGAGCAGGAACTGCAAATCAGGCCTAAGCTAGAATACGGAAGAAGGGCGATACAGGCAGACGAGGCGAAGCAGAGGAGACGCTTGGCGACCCACTGCACAAGGGGCGACGCTATGGCTGTCAAATTAGACTGGATTTGTAATCTGCGACGTTTCATTCGCCTGACCTCCAAAATCAGTGCGTGGTATATTGCTCCAGCCGCGGCACGTTGAGCCGTAACCGATGACCGGATAACGAATGGCGGCGATCATTATACCAGCGGAACGGCTGCCGATTGACATGTGGCTGGCCCAGTCCGCTGAGCAGTCGATTCGCTGCCAGTGGACTGGCTGCCATTCTGTTCGCCGGGACTAGACAAAGGATTGAAAGGAACAGATGCGGAAGGGCATTGCGGTTTCTCCGGGAGTCACGATTGGAACCGCCTACTGTATTCATGAAGTCTTCGTGGATCCTTCGCGTGGAGAACTAACTCCCGATGAGATCCCTGGCGAGCTTGCGCGTTTTGACAATGCACGCAAGAGATCCATCGCCGATCTTCAAGCGCTACGACAGAAAGTCGAAAAGCAGGTCAATAAAGAAGCCAGCGCTATTTTCGCAGTGCATGAGTCGATACTGCTCGATGCTACCTTGGTCGGCAAAGTAAGGACCGACATTCGTGATCGACAACTGACCGCCCAAGCCGCTTTGGCAAATCTTCTCGAACACTACCGAAGTGTTTTTGAGTCAGCTAAGGACGCTTATCTGCGCGAACGATTTGCTGACATACGCGACGTGGTCGAACGCCTTACCAGCTATCTAAGTGATGCGCTTAAGAAAGACTCCGGTGCGCTCGATGGCCCCACAATCGTGATTGCAGACGAATTGCTGCCTAGTCAAGTTGTTATGCTGGGTGACAAACCGGTACATGGAATTGTAACTCAAGCGGGTGGTCAAACGAGCCATGCGGCAATCGTTGCCAGAAGCCGAGGTATCCCGGCCGTTAGTGGTGTTGCGAAGATCCTTAGGAGTACAAAAACGGGCGACACCGTTGTGGTCGATGGTCGCGAAGGCCATGTGATCATCAACCCGGATCCGGAGGTTTTGGCCGCGTATCGGAAGCTTGAGCGTGAGTTCTTCGATTTGCGCGACGCTCTGGCTCACAATCGGGATGCGAAAGCGGTTACCAAGGATGGCGTGTCAATTTCATTGCTCGCAAACATCAACGGACCAAGCGACTCAGAGGCTGCGAAAGCGATGGGAGCGTCTGGAATTGGTCTGTACCGCACCGAGTATTTGTATTTGACGCATGCAAGTGTTCCCGGCGAAGAAGAGCAGCTTGAAATCTATAAATCGGTTATCGGCAGTGGCCCCGGCGGTGCCGTAACCATTCGAACGCTGGACATCGGGGGTGACAAAACCGTACCGTTCCTCGGGAGAGAGCAAGTCGAGGCTAACCCATTCATGGGATGGCGCAGCATCCGTTTGTCATTTGAACACCCGAAATTCTTTCTGACGCAGATACGTGCAATCCTGCGTGCTGCAGCGCCGTCGGAGAACTCTGCCGGAGAGGTAGAAACACCCGATGTGAAGATGATGTTTCCGATGGTCACCAATTTGGAGGAGCTCCGTCGGTTGCGGTCTTTCGTTCGCAAGGCCGAACAGCAGTTAGCACGCGAGAAATTGCCATTTGGTAAGGCCGCGTTTGGAATGATGCTGGAAGTCCCTGCAGCGGCGGTGATGATTGATCAGCTCCTGTCAGCGGTTGACTTTGTTTCGATCGGCTCGAACGATCTGGTTCAATATCTGATGGCTGCCGATCGCGATAACCCGAAAGTTAGCCATCTTTGCCAACCCCTTTCTCCGGCGGTTCTGCGAGTATTGCACAGCGTGGTAAAAGCCTGCAACGAACGAAAAAAGCCTGTGACTTTGTGCGGCGAGATGGCGGGGCAGCCGCAAGCATTTGCGGTATTGCTGGGCATGGGCCTTCGCCGATTTAGTATGAGTCCAGCCTTCGTCCCGACGGTAAAAGAGCTAGCCACGCACCTAACCATTCCAATGGCTGAGCAACTGTTGACGAGAGTCCTGCGCCAAACCACAACCTCGCGAGTCAAGACGCTCTTGAATCGCGAACTAGCCAGGATTGCTCCGAAGCTCTCACCAATATTGATGCAGTAACCGTGAAAGCCAACGAGATTGCCGCTCGGATCTTCAACCTGGCAAACCGCTCTTAAAACTAGCAACCCGCATAACGATCGATGCGAGCCAGATGCTAGAGTGCGTTGGCCGCCGACAAACCTGAATCGCCTTAAGTATTCTCTTTGCGACTTGCGATTTGACGGCGGGTTGCTTCTGCCAAGTGTTCGCGAATCGTCTTCAGTTCAAACTCTGCCATGACGTCAGCAATCTTTACGTCGGGTGAGCGGCTTTCCAAGACCGACCATTCTTCTTCTTCATA
>DNPC01000340.1 GCA_003501565.1 Planctomycetaceae bacterium
TCGTAGATGTAGTCACCGAGGTGAAAAACGAGATCTAATTCATCTCGCGCCATTTGTTCGTAGGCAGTAAACAATCCCTGTTCGTAGTTCTGGCAGCTGGCAAAAGCAAATCTGAATTCCTCCGGCATTACCGATGCATGGGGCAGTGTCCGAGTTCGGCCGACAGGGCTTACGGCGTCGCCGGCTCGGAAACGATACCAGTACCATTGGTCGGGAGTTAGTCCATTGGCCTCAACATGGACCGAATGCCCCAGCCGTACGGTCGCATTGGAGACACCACTGGCAACGATGTTGCGCATCGAATCATCGGTGGCCAATTCCCAGGTGACCGCGACGTCTTCGTCTTCCATACCGCCACCGGGCTGCAGCGGCTCGGGTGCCAACCGAGTCCAAAGCACGACACTGGTCGCATCGGGATCTCCGGAGGCAACTCCGAGTGTAAAGGGATCGGATTTGAACCGCGGGTTGTTTGTAGCTCTGGCAGATCGCTCCAGTAGCGGGATTGTCCCCAGTAGGCCCGCATACGCCACCATGCCTCGGCGGCTGATTTGGTGTCCGGTGTGGTTTTCTCGAAACAGCGTCTTGATGGGTAGCATCGTCGCAGCCTTGATTTTGCCTGGGAGGAATGAAATTCTGCCCGACCATCGTAGCAGAAGCGCTCCGCGAGATTTGGCGTCTTCATCGAAGCTTCACGGCCTGGCCGACTTACACTCATTGAGACAATCAGCGCAGCGCGTGAACGAGTGCCTAACGGCCTCCATTCGTCACGGCCAGTTTCGAACGATTTTGACGACTGGCACGGTTGAGCGATCGGTTGCGAAGTGATTCTGCGAGCGGTCTCGGATGAGCTGACAATCCGGCACTCGGATGAGCTAGGTTTTGCATACACGTACACGTTATGAATCCCCCTCTGTTGCTGCACGCCTGCAAAAGCCCAAAAATGCCTAAACTCGACTCGCTTCAATCGTTCGAAACGAATGCCAGCGCGGCGGTTACCACACTCACCGCAGGCAAGCCATCTCGGAATTCGGTACCGCAGGCTGGAATTGCGGAGATCGAGTTGGATGACCCCGGATTGGAGGTTGAGCGGGCTGACGGCACACAATGCAACATCGAAGGCTGGTCCTACCACGCGCTTGAGCAGTTTCAGTGCGAGCAAGAGCCGCTTTTCGCTCGAGCAATTGAGCGGACTCGAAAGGGCTCTGTTGAGCGAGCTGATGTGATTCGGAGAGCTTACACATCAATTTGCACCGTCCTCGAGCAAATGGCTCGTCTGGAAAGCGAGGAAACCCAGGAGAACCACAGCGCGGGTTTCTCAATGGGAATGGACCATCGGTACACCGATTTGATTCTGGAGTTGTTGCAAGAACAAGAGGCGAGTTCGGTGCCAGGCGGACTGTTCGAAGTCGGCTTTAGCTCGGGGGTGCTGCTGTCTGAGATAGCCAATGCGGGCTATGTCGTTGGCGGTTTAGAGGTTGTGCAGGAACTACTGGATCAAGCCAAGACTAAGTTGGCGGCGGAGCACCACGATCGTTTGCTGCTTGGGGATCTATGTAAAACCGACTTGAGCAATCACGTCGGACGATACAGTGTAGTGTACTGGAACGATGTTTTCGAACACATTCCTGTCGATGAGATCAGCGACTATTTATCCGTCATTTACTCTTTATTAGCTCCCGGTGGCAAGCTAGTCACCATCACTCCGAATTGGCACATGCGCCCAAGTGATGTGACCGATGTCTTTAAGCCGCCACGCAGCGAAGCTGTCGGGTTTCACCTGAAAGAATACACTGCTGGTGAAGTTTGTCGTTTGGTTGGAAAAGCGGGCTTTCGACGGGTCGAGACACCGATCTTTATCAGCCGTAGCCGGATATATCAATCGCGAGTACCGGTTTTAACGCGTCTGAAGAATTTGCTTGAACCTTTGCTGGAAGTCATGCCCTATGCGATTGCGGTCCAGATGTGCCGGCGATTCGGGTTGAATTGCACAATCGCGACCAAGTAGCACTGGGCAAAGAGCGATCGAAGATTGCCCTCAGGTGTTCTTGAGCGTTTAGAACATTTCCAGCTGACTTTTCAGTCGACGAGCGAGCGCCTGCGTTCGCGAGGACAAAGCTTGGTCTACGCTAATTCTGGTCGACTTATGAGTCTGCTTGACTGTTGATTCTGTCGACTGAATTTCTATCGACGCTACTTCTGGTCGGCTTCGCCAAAGATATCATCGCCGCCGACGTCTGGGTTCCCAAATGGGTCGTTGTCGGTCATGTCGCCACCAAAGTCATCGCCCATGCCGTCGCTCGGCATGCTACCCAGAGCAGGGTCTTCGCCGAGCGGCTGCGGAGCCATAGCGGCTCGCGCTTTCGCTTCGGCCTTCTTCTCCCGTAATGCGACGACGATCGTAGCAACGATGAAGCCCAGCATTAACAAACCCCAAAAGGCTGGCCACAACATGGAAGGTTCCAGGGAAAAACAAGATTGATTCGAAAAAACGCGGGCATCGATTATTCTAGAAGATTCCAATCGTTGCCGTTCACAGCACAATCATCTGAGCCTAGTCGCCACTTGCGGAAGGTCAAGGCAATATGCCTGGGGAGCGCGCAATTCGCCACGCCATTCCC
>DNPC01000044.1 GCA_003501565.1 Planctomycetaceae bacterium
TGCATCCAGCTCGTAGGGATACCGGAGGTAATAGGGTGTTCGGTGTTGCGAACAATGACTTCAAAGGGGTGTCGCTTTCCGTGGCTACCGCCACGACCTTTCGTGTCATCTCGCGTGAATTTGCCTTCCTTCCATCGAACGTACGGTCCATCTTTTTCCGTTCGTCCTCCCCAGCCGCCAAGGCCGATCATGGCGTTGTATGCTTGCCACTTCGGAAATGAGTTGTCTGCAGCGTGGACGCTTACGAATCCTCCGCCACCCTTGACGTAAGACTCAAACGCATCCGAAGTCGCCTTGGACCACGGTTGTCCGTTGTAGTTTGAGACGACTACGTCATAGTCAGCAAATACGGGTTGAAAGGCAGACATGTCTTCGCCCTTGGCGGGCGAGGTTGCAACATCGACTTCGAACATGCCGGTACTCTCGAGAGTAGCCTTAATGAGTGGAGTCGTTTGTTGCCATTTGTGGTTGTTCTGCCCGTCGACCAGCAGGACGGAAATGTCGGCGGCTGGTGCTTGACCGAGCATCGCCACGCCGATGGCGATTGCGGTGAAAAGTCTGCTCATGGGTGTTCTCACGGTAGAAGTTCATTGGGAAGGAGTGTTCGGAAGGACGCAACATTGTCGGCGATTCGGAATCGCGATGCAACGGAGCGGTGATTGCGAGGTGATTTGTACCCGGCAGGTAGCAGGTCTTGTTGGCTAGTGCGGTGGTGGATCGGCGCGGTTGCGATCCTGGACTCAACCTACCTCCAATTCGGCGGCAACTTCCGCAATGGTCGGGCGGTCCTGCGGATCGCGGAGGAGCATCTGGTCGACCAATGTGCAAAGCTTGTTCGACAAGCCGTCGCTCTTCAGGGGAGGGCAGGGCAGCTTGAGGTGTTTGTAGCAGATTTCGATGGATGTTCGGCCGGTGTGAGGTGGCTGGCCAGTAGCGAGAAAATAGGCTGTGCAGCCCAAAGAGTAGACGTCACTTGCCGGCGTGGCGAGATTTCCCGCGGCACATTCCGGCGAGATGGTGATCGGCGTTCCTCGGCTTCTTTGGCCGGTCGATTGCTCCGGCTGGCCGGGAAAATGGGCGAGCTCAAAGTCGATCAGCTTTAGTCCTGTTGCCTCCTGGCCAATCAGGATGTTGTCTGGGCAAATATCGCCGTGAACCATTCCGGCTTTGTGTACGGCGGCAATTGCGGCGGCTAGCGGCCTGAGAACCTCAGTGAATCTAGCAAGACTCGCTTGGAAGCCGCGGGCCGTCCACAGTGAGGGAGCCTCGATCCAACGCGTTACCACTACGTTTGGGGGGAGAGTTGGCAGTTTTACGAGCTCAACGATGTTTTCGTGCTCAATGCGCTGGAGTGCGCGGGTTTCAGCGAGCGCGCTGGGCGAGAGTTTGACGGCCAGTTTGTCGTGGTTATCCCCGTTTTTGCACATCCAGACGCAGCTGCGTTGTCCGCTCCAAACCAGCCGGGGTTCGGCAAAGGTTTTTTCGAGATGGCGGGGGAATTCGAGGTTAGGCAAGCTGAAAATCTGCTAGGAATTTTGAGGTTGTTTCAATCCAGATGGTCAGTATACTTCCGGACTTGCGAAAAATATTCCTGTCCACCGTTCTGCCTAGATGCTGATGCGGTTGGCGAACAACGATATTGTGAAGTTATTCCTGGGGAAGAGTCATGGCCCGTCAGTGCGCAATTTGCGGCAAGAAGGCTTCAGTCGGAAACAGCGTCGAACTACGTGGTAAAGCCAAGTATCTTGGTGGTGTTGGTACCAAAATTACCGGCATTACTCGGCGCAAGTTCAAGCCTAATCTGCAGAACATCAAGATCGAACTACCCAGTGGCGAGCACAAGAAGCTCTTGGTCTGCACTCAGTGCATCCGTAGTGGTCTCGTGCGCAAGGTCGTCAAGCAAAAGCCTTTCGCGTTGCCGACAAAATAACGTCTTCTGAGCTATCACATCAGTTCTCAAATGGATAGCCACCGGCAATGAGTCTGACTGCTGACGAAGTCGCCAAGGTAGCCAAGCTAGCGCGGTTGACGTTCGAGTCCGAAGAGCTCGAGAAGTTTGCTGGACAGCTTGGCAAGATCGTAGATTTCGTCGACCAGCTATCCGAGGTAGATACCGAAGGCGTCGAGGAGATGGCGCACCCACTGGATGTCGACAGCGTCGTACGTCCCGACGTCGTGACGGAAGGACTCTCTCGCGACGAATCGCTTGCCAACTCCCCGAGCCATGACGGCGAGCATTTCTTGGTACCTCCTGTGATGGCACGCTAGTCGTCATCGTAGGAACGCCGAGGGCGTAGGTGCTTCCCACTCTGTCAGCCGTCCACAATTTGCCCTTCCTTTTGAACGGTTTCTGATACTGGCTATTTGCAGGGCTTCCGTTGCTGGGACTTCTCTCAAGTGCGGCAATCACGCGAGTGTTGATAGCGTTGCAGGTTTTCTGATGCTCAGCCCAGTCCCTCGGCAGCGGCTTGTGGGCGGACCATCGCTGTCGTAAGCTCTTGGCCATGAGCATAGAAAACCTCTCCGCAGTAGAAATTGGCCGCCAGATCGCAGCTGGGAAAGTTTCGAGCGTCGAAGTCGTCAAGCACTTCCTCAATCGTATTGAGACGTTCGACAATTCAGTTGGTGCTTATGTGCATGTCGATGGCGACCGAGCGATTGACCGGGCGACCAGCGTGGATCGCGATATCAAAGCTGGCAAAGTGCGTGCGCCCTTAGCGGGTGTTCCGGTGGCGATCAAAGACGTTCTGTGTACGTCCGGCGTGCCGACAACTTGCGGATCACGGATGCTGGAGAACTTCGTCCCTCCCTACACGGCCACTTGCGTTTCGAAGCTTGAAAATGCGTCTTTGGTTGTGCTGGGCAAGACGAATATGGACGAATTTGCGATGGGAGGGAGTACTGAGACCAGCTGCCATGGCCTAACGCGAAATCCTTGGGACCCGGAACGAACGGCTGGAGGTTCCAGTGGGGGTGCCGCCGCCTGTTTGGCCGCTGGCATGGCGCCGTTGTCGATTGGTACTGACACCGGCGGTTCGGTACGACAGCCAGCGGCCATGTGTGGTGTCCTTGGGCTTAAGCCGACTTACGGGCGTGTTAGTCGCTATGGTTTAGTAGCATTCGCCAGCAGTCTTGATCAAGTCGGTGCACTTGGGCATAGCGTTGAAGACTTGGCCGCCGTGATGGAGATACTCGCTGGTCACGATCCGAAAGACACAACATCTCTTAAGACAGATGTTCCAGCGTATCGGGGGTTGTTGGAGCAAGATCTGAAGGGTGTGAAAGTTGGCTTGTTGCGTGACCAAATTGATCACTCTTCTCTTGACCCTGAGATAGCGGCGGCCGTTGATCGTACGCGCCAGCAACTTGAAGCATTGGGTGCGACGATCAGTGAAGTCGAGTTGCCATACACCAAATACGCTGTGCCGACCTACTATCTAGTTGCGCCCAGTGAGGCTAGCGGCAACCTGTCGCGCTATGATGGCGTGCATTATGGCTATCGTGCTGACACGAGCCATAGTTCCGACCAGACGGCGCCGCTGGACGCGATGATCTCCGCATCGCGGAGCGAAGGCTTCGGTCCGGAGGTGAAGCGACGGATCATGCTCGGGACGTTTGCGTTGAGTTCCGGTTACTACGATGCGTACTACAAGAAAGCTCTCAAAGTCAGGCGCCTGATTGCCGGCGACTACCAGCGGGCGTTCGAGGAAGCCGATGTTTTGCTGGGTCCGATGACGCCCTCACCCGCGTTTCGACTGGGAGAAAAGGTAAACGATCCGGTGAAAATGTATTTAGAAGATGCATTTTCGGTTGGAGCAAATTTGGCAGGCCTACCCGGGCTTTCCGTCCCTGCCGGTTTGACTGAGTCTGGGCTGCCGATTGGCGTGCAGTTGCAAGCTCCTGTTCTCCAAGAACAACGGTTGCTCAATGTAGCCCGGTCGCTTGAACAAGCTGAATTCTTCAAGCCCGCATTGGCTCCAAAGTACTGCTGAGTTTGCTGCCAGCAATTGGAAAGTGGTTGCGATGCATGCCGAGAAGACCGAATGCATCCGAGACGCTCCAAACCATCTTTTAGAACTGTAGTGTTATGTCAGATCCAGCGTACGAACTAATTGTGGGCTTAGAGGTACACGTTCAGCTCAGTACCCAATCTAAGCTGTTTTGCGGATGCTCCACTATTTTCGGAGCCGCATCCAATACGCAGGTTTGTCCGGTTTGTTTGGGCCTGCCAGGCGCGCTGCCTGTCTTGAATGCTGAGGCAGTTGAGCTGGCTATTCGCACTGGAGTAGCGCTGAACTGCGAAATGGCCACGTTCACCAAATGGGATCGAAAAAACTACTTTTACCCCGACCTGCCCAAAGGGTATCAGATCAGTCAATTCGATAAACCAATCTGCGGACCTGGCTATTTGGATTTCCCCGATCCAGAGGATTCCGCCAGCATGCTGCGAGTCCGCCTGACGCGTGCTCACTTGGAAGAGGATGCTGGCAAGAGCATGCACGATGAAGCGGCGGGCAAAGCGGATAGCCGCATCGATCTTAATCGGACCGGAACACCGCTACTGGAGATTGTTTCCGAGCCCGATATCCGCTCTGCAGAAGCCGCAAAAGCCTATTTGACTGAGCTGCGGTTGTTGTTGACGTACTTAGGTGTTTCAGACTGCAACATGCAGGAAGGCAGTCTTCGGGCGGATGCGAACGTTAACTTGCACATCGAACAGAATGGTACGAAGGTTGCCACGCCAATCGTTGAAGTCAAGAATCTCAACAGTTTTAGAGCAGTTGAGCGAGCGCTGAAATATGAAGCAAAACGGCAGTATGAGCATTGGCAAAAGACCGGGCAGACGATCGATGATGCAGCAAAGCAAACCCGGGGTTGGAATGACGCTGCCGGGGTGAGTACGGTACAGCGCGAAAAGGAAGAGTCGAGCGATTACAGGTATTTCCCCGATCCCGATCTGGTTCCCTTGGTGATTGATGAAGCAAGGCTCGAAGCCGCGCGAGCTGGACTTGGGGAGTTGCCTGGCGCATCACGTCAGCGATTAAGGACCGAGCATGGGCTGAAGCCCTATGACGCAGATGTCGTCACTTCCCAGGGGCGGGCAATGGTTGAGTATTTCGATCAGCTCGTTTCAGCCGGTGCCACCGCTAAGCGGGCTAGTAGCTGGGTGCAGCAAGATGTTATGCGAACTCTCAAGGAGCAAGAGTGGGAGGTTGAGCAGTTTCCGATCACGGCACCGCGGCTGGCTGAATTGCTAGCTGCCATCGAAGCCGGCGAAATTGACAATACGCGCGCCAAAGAAGTCTTCCAATTGCTGCTCGAAAAGCCTGAGCTAACAAGTGCAGACGCAATGCAAGAGCTGGGAATTGAGGCCGTTGACCAAGGGGAAATTGAATCGCTGTGCCAAGAGTTGCTTGACGAAAACCCGAAGGTTGTCTCGCAAGTGCTGGATGGTAACGCAAAAGCAGTTGGTGCGCTAATTGGTGTAGCGAAAAAGAAGAACCCGAACGCCGACCCGCGGCAGGTCCGCGAGATTTGCCTGCGACTCATCGAGGCGTCACGCTAGTGCGCCGGATCGTTACGCTGCTGACTGACTTTGGCACCAGCGATGGCTACGTTGGTCAGATGAAGGGCGCGATTTTGCAGCGATCTGGTGATTGCCAGCTGGTCGATATTACCCATGAAATTCCCCCGCAGAATGTTGGTTTGGCTGCGCGGGCGCTCGGATCGTCGTGGAAGCACTTTCCGGTTGGGACGGTCCATCTCGCAGTGGTAGACCCTGGCGTTGGGACCGATCGTGATATTCTGGCGGCCACCGTCGCTGGCCATTTCTTCGTGGCCCCTAACAATGGATTGCTCAGCGCCATCATTGAAGCGCGGCCTGCAGACGAGGCCGATCGACGGATTATAAGCGTCGATGTTGACCGATTCTTCGATTCTCCAACCAGCAACACCTTCCACGGTCGCGACATCATGGGACCGGTGGCTGGTATGTTGGCTGCGGGTGTTCCAATTGCGCAGTTGGGCGAGCCGTTTACTGGGCAACTGATCGAGTTGCCGTCATTGGTGGTAGGTGTTGATGCGGAAGGCGTGCGCACTGAGGTCGCGGCAATCGATCACTTTGGAAACTGTAGTTTGGCAACCACATTCGAGTTTGAGAGCTGGTTTGCGACGAAACGTCGTGTTCGAGCTCAGCTGCCGAGTTCGACGGAAAGTGTCTACCTGGAGGTGTGTCGAACTTATGGGCAGCAGCCAGCTGGGGCGAACGTTTTGCTCACCGGTTCGCAGGGTGAGATTGAAATTGCCGTCGTTAACGGCAACGCGGCGGAGAAGTTCCAATTGTCTGTTGGCGATTCAGTTACTCTCGCATAATAGGGTATCTGTTGGTCGGTAGGTGGCTGGCGGCTAGCATCCCCACCTGCCAGTTAAAAGTCTTTCCAGCTTCCGTTCGCATTCCGACTACGGCCAATTTTCTGTTTGGCATCGGGTGACAGGATTTTTGAGGGAATCCAAAGACGTTCGAAGTACTCGGGATCCGCTTTTTCGTATCTCTTGACTACTTGCTTGAGTTTCTCCCCATTCTTGAGATGGATGAGGGAAGGAACCATGTTGGTCTCGCTACGCGACCATAACAAGTTGTTGCCCTGGCGAATTTGAACTTCGGCGGTGAACGGGCGTATCTTCACTTTTTCGCCTGGATCGAAATAGGAAGACAACAGGCTACGAAAGTGGAGGGTCTGTTTTTCGCCGCGACCGATTCGCGCTGTTAGCACGACTTGAGCGTTGGGTGATACTCGCCATCCAGCGCTTTGTGCGGCCTTCTTCAAACCGGCCTCCATCGCCGCGAAGTCGATGTCTTCGTCGCTGGAGACTTCAATTCGAACGTCGCTACCAGGTTTGAGCGCAAGCAGTTGTGATGCCGATCTCCCGTCAAGCACCTTGAGGGCACGGAGGGCTTGGTCGTGTGGAACGGGCAGTGAGTAAATGGCGCTATTGGAGTGAAGGTCCATCTGTATGACTCCGCCATCTAGAACTAGCAGCGGGATTTCTGTGGGAAGGTAGTAGCTCCAGATCGCCATCCCAAGGTCTAGGTCGATGAGTCCAGCGTGGTCTACGAGGATGTGATTGTTGCTCGGCCATCCATGAAACTTACCGATATGCGCGCCGACCGTAATCTCTTTCTCCAATTCCCCCGAAACCAAGTTCCATATGACGACTTGGCTGCCTCCGACGAGCGCAATGCGTTTTCCATCGGGCGAAAAACCTACTTCAGGGGTTAGTTTTTCAAACGGAATCCTGCCGAGAACGATTCCTTCTTCGAGGTCGACCAACCGGCACATCCGGCTTTCGGGGAGAGCCAAGTATCGACCGTTGGGACTTAGCTTAATCTTGCCTGAAGCATTAAGTTTCGTCACCTGGTAGGCGCACTCGCCAGAGGCCAAGTCCCATTTGTAAACGGTATCGTTGACACGCACGATAGCGACGCGATCACTAATGAGTTTTGCGAATTCAACCTTAGGTTTGAAGCCCGCTCGATCCCAGCCTGGTACTCGCCAACGAACGAGTGCATCGGGTTTGCCTGACGCCAGCCCCCGCAGCAGAGCAAGGTCGCCGCCTCGTTGAGAGTTGTTGTCAAGTCCAACGACAACTAGTGTGGTGTCGGATGCAATGTGGTGGTCGACGATCTTTAGCGTGTGCGGCAGATCTAAAAGGAGTTCTTCGTGGTGTTTGCCCTGACGGAACATGTAGATGCGACCGAATTCTTCATCGGCGACTGCATTACTTTCGCGATGCGCGGAAAAGGCGAAGTTCAATTCGTCCTTCGATAGAATTACCGGCGCTGATCGCTTGGTGTAGGGATCATACTTTGGCATTCCTTTCACGAATGCCGACCACGGCGCTCGAATTTCCTCACCGCCGGGCGCCAACGGCGGAAGATCTTCATCTGACTTGGTGAATATTTCACGCCCTTCCGCACTCAACACTGCTGCTTCGTGGTCGGGTGACAGGATCTCAAGGCCCTTGCCGTGTAGGTCGCTAGTTTTGTTGGGTGCATCTGTGGGTTTAGCGGCGCTACTAGGCATTGCCCCTTTTTCAAAGGGGTTGGTGGCCTTGGATTGCAGGTCTTGGAGGAATTTCTGGTCCTGTGGACTGAGCATGTTGATGGGCACAACGATTCGCTCGCCGTTCGATTTCATCAATTCCACGCCGGATTCACTGATGCCCGCGAAGACGGCTTTGACAGAGTAAGTGCCAGTTTTGTCTCGCCAGGTACGAGTCTCGTGGCTTGGGGTCAATTCCTGCCCCGGTAGGTTCTGGCAGATCAACAGGCACAAAAGCAAGCAACGGATGCCGGAGCTAATCCGCGATAGGCCTAGTGATCTAATCAATGGGAAGTGGTGTTTCGTCATGGTTCGTTCCGCCTTGTGTGCCTGACAGCGTTTGCTGATTGAACGTATTGTAACTCAGCAGTGCTTCGGTATTTCCTGAGTTGGATAGTTCACCGACTGTTAAGGTTCTGAGAATTGCCCGACTATGGTCTTTTTCAGTGCCGTAGCTACGGGCCGAAGTGCTACGGTCTAAGCGCTACGGGTGGGCGTCTGGACGCGCGAACGGTCGTGGCGAGCAACAGTCGCGAGATCGGCCTCGACAGCCCATTCGCTGTGGATTGGTAGTGCACATTTCGAGTGCAAGCGGACTGATGATGCCGGTTCGTGTGGATTGTTCAGCGATGGCTCGGTCGGAAACGTACAACTTCAGCTTGGCCTGGTTCGCCGCCGTCTACGTTTTGGGATTGGCCTTATTGGCTATCGGGGGGCTACTCTGGCGGCAAAGCGTGTTACAATCCGAGTTCTAAATTTCAGGGCAACGGGAGCTTGCACTGAATCTGTACGTCAGGAGGACGGAAGCGGAACGGCATTCTTGAGAACTCATTCGTGGCAGGAAAGCTTACAGGTAAAGTCGTCGAAGTGGATTCGACAGGATCGCTAGTGACCGACATTTCTCCAGCAGACCTGGGAGATGCGCCACGTGACGCAAGTCTTCGTATATTGGTGGACGAACACGAGACCTATGGCTTGTTCGAGGGTGAGCATAGCCAGCCCGAAATGACGCTCGTCGCGATTCTGGACGATGGTCAGATCAAGATTTCGCTGGTCGGTGACAGTGCAAGTGCGATGCTGGGAGTTCAAATCGGCGCACCGGTTGAGGTGAATTGGTAGCGCGTTTCTGAGCTGGCCTGGAAACATCAGCTTGAAGTTAGAAGATCGCTAGAACCTCCTTCTTACAGCAAATAGCGATAGCGAACGGATCCGGCGAACAGCGATCGCTAGACTGAATTTCGTTTCTTAACGTTTGAGTGGCAACGCAGTTGTGACTGATTTATTGTCTACCAACCTGCCAACTCCGGCTCGATCCAGCTCAGCAGATGAGCTCGATCATTTGCTCAAGCTGGACCGGCATCACTATTGGCATGCGTTTACTCAGATGTCTGAGTACGAACCACTGTTAGTCGATACGGCTCAAGGTGTTTGGTTGGAAGATCACCGGGGTCATCAATTGATCGATGGTGTTAGTAGCATGTGGTGCAACGTCCACGGTCATCAGCATCCCCAAATCGATGCGGCGATAAAGGAGCAGCTTGGTCGTGTCGCACACGTAACTAGTTTGGGGCTCAGCAATTCAACGGTTCTTGCGCTGACGGGGAAACTGGTCGAGCAGACTCCCGAATCCCTTGATTGTGTGTTCTACAGCAGTGACGGTTCATCTGCAGTGGAAGTCGCTCTTAAGATGGCGTTTCAGTATTTCCGGCAGAAGCAAAGCCCCGAGCCAGATC
The DNA here is from genome assembly GCA_003501565.1 of Planctomycetaceae bacterium. Classification (GTDB taxonomy): domain Bacteria; phylum Planctomycetota; class Planctomycetia; order Pirellulales; family Pirellulaceae; genus Aureliella. The sequence continues at coordinate 9,836 of DNPC01000044.1, forward strand.
GCACTATGTACCTTGCGCTCGGAGGTGCCTATCACGGAGATACGCTGGGAAGTGTGAGTGTTGGTGGCGTTGCTAGATTTCACGCGATGTTTGATCCCTTGTTGTTTGATGTTGTTCGGGGGCCCTGTCCGGATACGTATCGCCATCCTGATTCAGTTTCTGATGACCAGCTGCTCGATTTTTATCTCGCCGAATATCGTAAGTTGTTTGAGCAGTTTGGGGATCGATTAGCAGCGGTGGTGATGGAACCAATTGTGCAGGGTGCTAGCGGAATGATCGTGCATCCTGAAGGCTTCCTGTCCGGCATCGCAGATCTAGCAAGACAGTACGGTGTATTGCTGATACTGGATGAAATCGCGGTTGGCTTGGGGCGAACCGGCAAGATGTGGGCCTGCGAGTGGGAAGACGTACAGCCAGATTTTCTCTGCACCGGGAAAGGCCTTAGTGGCGGCTATTTGCCCGTGGCGGCAACGCTGACTACACGCGAGGTCTGGAACGCATTCTTGGGTGACTATGCCGAATCTAAATCGTTTTTTCATGGGCATACCTACGGTGGAAATCCACTGGGCTGTGCCGCAGCGCTGGCAACGCTGAATGTATTCGAGGCGGAGCAAACGCTACAAAACGTCAAAGAGCAGGCGGACTATCTCGCTGAACTGCTGGCACCACTGAGTTCGAAGAGTGGTGTAGGTAGCGTGCGTCAAAAGGGTTTGATCGCCGCGGTTGAGCTCGTCGCGAACAAGTCCACCAAAGAGCCGTTTCCCTGGGCAGAGAAACGCGGCTACCGTGCTTGCGAGGCGGCAAAGAGCAAGGGTGTGCTTTTGAGACCCTTGGGCAATAGTATTGTCATTGTGCCGCCGCTGTGCGTGACGTCAGATCATGTGCAACAGATTGTTGCGGCGGTCGAGCATGGGGTGCATGTAGCAACCACCGTCTAGAGATTGGTGCCCTCTGCGGAAGGGTGCTACACCACCATGCGTCGTCGAATTATCGCCGGTCAGAGGGGCTGGGAGTTTCCAATTCGATAAGCGGCGCAGGTTGACTTTGAATTGCACCGGTCTGGGCTGGTTCCACAATGGTTGCTGGCTGCTTGGTGTCTGGGCGAGCACCAATGGTTAGCACCTCCCAAGGCTTGGGAGCGAAGTACCGGCGATACATCGGTGGACAATGCTTGTGTTCGTATCGCCCTGCATTTAGGTTGTCACGCCAAACCATCGCTTCCTGGCTGCTGGGGGCGATCTTGGATGCGATCCATCCTCCCAAATAGCGCGGGCGGTTATATTCCTTGCGATACGGCACATACGCGTCGTAGATCGGATGGACCAAAATATCGGGTCTCGGATCGCAAGTCTTTTGGAGTGTTGGACGCTCCGAAGCCTGCATTACTGCCGGTGAAAAAACAAAAATAGCAGCGAGTGAAAGGTACAACTTCTTCATAGCGAATCCATCCGCAAGTTGAAGGTGAGGTGGTGGAGCGAACTTTCCTGTTTCTTCGGCCGGTCGCGGTCCATCGCGCGAGGAAAGAGGCTGTTAGCGATATGCAGTGATCGTGGATTACTAAAGGCCGCCACGACCGTACTAGATGTTTTCGGAACTGCGAAAGTTGAGCGTTGATTCCGATCTGCTTCGCTCGGGTGATGACGGCTGTGACGAAAGTCAGCGAGCGATCGTGCGGGTCGCGCCGGAAAAAGGTCCTGTTATGGGCCAAAGCTCCTATGATCGATCCGGTTTAGCAGCCACAAGAGCTGTGTCGCTGCTGGCTTGCGGTTGATTCCCTCGGATACCGATGGAGCCATCCGGCATAATCGGTAGACTCACTTGCGAGTACTGCGGTCCCGTAATGCTCAGGTTGGGATTCGATTGGCGTATAATGCATCTGCAAGGTTCAAACGTCGCAGTGCGGCAAATTCAGTTCATTTCAGAAGTTTGCGCGTTCAAATGGGGCTCAAACAGATGGTTCATCCAGTTCACCAGGTCTTTTCAGCTTGCGGCTTGTTTCGACCGGGGTTGGTTTGTGCAGCAATCGTGTTTTTGATTGCCAACCAGGGCACAGCACTGGCACAGGCTGGCTTCCCACAAATGAACTGGGAGGCGGCGGTTGAAAAGCTTGTCCGTGATGTGCTCATACCCGGAGGAGTCGACGAGAAAGTCATCAACGCGATTCGCAAAACGCCGCGACACGAGTTCATTCCACCGGCAATGCGACGTGACGCGTACGCCGATACTGCGCTTCCGATCGGTGCTCGCCAAACGATCAGCAGTCCCTATATCGTGTCCATCATGACGCAGGAATTGGATGTCGCGCCGACGCACAAAGTCCTAGAAATTGGGACGGGAAGCGGTTATCAGGCCGCTGTCTTAAGTCCACTTGCGAAAGAGGTCTACTCGATTGAAATCGTACCGGAGCTAGGGAAAAAGGCAGCACGGGTGCTCACGCGGCTCGGGTACAAGAACGTGTTTACTAAGATCGGAGATGGTTTCAAAGGCTGGCCTGAGCACGCTCCATTTGATCGTATCATTGTGACATGCAGTCCTGAGGATGTTCCCCAACCCCTGACGGATCAGCTGGTCGAAGGCGGTTTGATCGTTGTGCCTACTGGAGAACGCTACCAACAGACTTTGTATCTGATGCGAAAGAAAAACGGCAAACTGGAGCGTGAGGCTTTGCGTCCGACCCTATTTGTTCCTATGACTGGGCAAGCGGAAGAGGACCGCAAGGTGTTGCCCGATCCGGCTCGACCGGTACTCTTCAATGGCAATTTCGAAGAGCCGCTGGCCGACAATGGCTATCTGCCAGGCTGGTACTATCAGCAAAACTTGACGCTGATGAAAGCGACCGCTGAGGATAAGGCCGACGGAACCTACGCGAGGTTTGAGAACGATACTCGAGGTCAGCCAGCTCACCTTTTGCAAGGGCTAGCGCTGGACGGGCGCGTCGTGAGGAAGATTGAGTTGTCCGCTTCCATGCGATTTAAGGACATTCGCCCTGGGCTTGATGCCACCGAGCAGCCGGCCGTGATGATTCGTTTCTACGACTCGCTGCGTGGTTTGATCGACAGCCAGATCATACGCCCGCGACGTGGACGAACGAACTGGCAGGAAATCAAGCGAGTCTTCCGTGTTCCTAAGAATTCACGCGAAGCGATCGTATCCTTGGGCCTCTTTGGTGCCTCAGGAACGGCGGACTTCGACAATTTGACGCTTTCACCGACCGAGTAACCGGTCAGGCCACTGGAATCGGATCCGAATTCTATGTTGACCCAATCAACAGGTTGATCCCGTCTACTGGTGCACCCCGCTGGCGGGCTGCTTGCCGTTAAAATCGGCACTGCTGGGACTACGAGTTCTATCCGGAACGCTGTAATTCTCTCGGAAACCCGGTAAACCAGCGTTGGAGAGCTATTGGCGAGCTAGGTTAATGTGGACCTCCCCAATTTCCTGTTTGCCAAATTCTGCCCAGACTGCTTGATCGTAAAACTGTGGCGGATAAGCTAGGATCGTTCAGGAGGGGGAGATACGCCCTTGGAAAATCCAATGAAGCCCACGGAGTTGTGCAGCATGCAGTTCAAGAGTTTTGGATCAGCGATCGGCCTAAGCCTGTTGATCGCCGCTTCGGCCCAAGCGGGTTGGGGTAGCAGTGGTTACTACGGTTATGGCAGTAGTGGCGGTTACCGTGCGTCGTATTACGGCAGCAGTGGTAGCTATGCCTATGGCAGCAGCGGCGGTAGTTACGGCTACGGTAGCAGCGGATATTCATCTTACTACTCCAGCTCTGGCGGTAGCAGCGGTTACCACGTAGGGCCAATCCGTCGATTGGCCGGTGCAATTCACAGTCACATGGCTGCCAAGCACGCTCGTTGGCATGCCCGTCGTGCGTACTACGGAAGCAGCGGATATTCCAGCTATGGCAGCAGCGGTGGCTATGCAGTCACATATCGCGCTAGCTACGGCAGTAGCGGATACAGCTCCGGCTACGGCAGCAGTGGTGGATACTCAAGCAGCTATGGCAGCAGCGGCGGATATACCTCCAGCTACGGCGGTAGCTCGGGTGGATCGGTTAGCTATGGTAGCACTGGCGGCGTTTACTACGGAGCGTCGACGACATCTGTTTCGGCCTCTTCACTGCTCGCTAGCTCTGCCAAAGCCCAAGTCAACGAGTCAGTCAATCTGACTGTTTCTGTTCCAACGGCTGCAAAGATCTACGTAAACGGCAATCCGACTACCAGCACGGGTGCGATTCGTCAGTTCGTTAGCCATGGTCTACAGTCCGGCAAAGAGTATCGATTCAAGTTGCGTGCCGAGCTGGAAACTGCGGGCGGTGACACGCTAACTGAAGAGAAGGACGTTATTGTCGGGGCCGGGGCGTTCGAGCACATTGCCTTTGCGTTCGACGATGCTGCCGATGCGGCTATCGAAACCGCCGTGACGCTCAATGTTCCCGAAGGTGCAACGGTTCGGCTTGCTGGCAGTGACACTGCTGTTACCGGCTCGCAACGTACTTACCGTACGCAGCGAATGAAAATGGGCGAGGTCTGGGATGACTATCAAATTGAAGTTACTCACCTTGGCCAAACCAAGCGTCAGTCAATTCGGTTGATCGCAGGTGATCAGCTAGAGATGACTTTCAACTTCGACGAAGACCGAAGTCGCATTGCGATGGCTGACTAAGCCTCCGCGATTCGTTCAACAAACATCAAAACAGCCTTCGCTGACTACCAGTGGAGGCTGTTTTTTTGTGCGCTGAGCGCCTGGAATTTGGAACGTGCGCCAAGCAGCTTGGGGTTTGCTGGTCGCGGCTGTCTTACGTGCTAGCGAGGACTGTGTTAGGTTACCTGATTCATGCCGCAACCCAGTAGCGGCAGCAGGGTTCCCTTATTCGCCTAGCAAGCCCCATGTCTCGATTGGCAACGGATAGCCCATCGCCTTGGACACCGACCAAAGGCGTGAAAATTGTAATCAGCGTCCTGCTCTGCCTTCACTTGCTGGCAGTGTTGGTTGAACCATTGCAGTTCTTCTCACAGAGTCCCCGGGGCGTCTCTGAGGCGGTCAGCCCTGTCCGCCGGGTAATGGCACCGTATAGCGAGTTCGCGTACTTCAATCACGGTTACTTCTTTTTCGCGCCCGAGCCTGGCCCTAGCCATCTGGTCCGCGCGGATTTGATTTACGACGACGGTGGCTCAGCCACACTTCAGTTTCCAGATAAGGATGCACAGTGGCCGCGCCTTCTGTACCACCGCCACTTTATGTTGTCCGAGTTTTTGCACATTTTGCACGCACCACCGGTCGATCCGGCCGTGAGTGCAGAGGATCCAGAGCTTTTCCAGAACTGGCGGCGAGACCGTAATCGGTTTCTCCGAGTGCGCGATAGCTTTGCAGCGCATTTGAAGGACAAGCACCAGTGCTCACAAGTGGCGATTACTCGCATTGAGCATGCTCTTCCGCGGCACGTCGACGTGCTACAACGCGGTATGCAGCTCGATGATCCTGCCCTCTACATCGAGTTGCCGGACGGTCCACCGCCGGTCTTAGATGAACAACTGCCGTACGCCGCTGGGACGCTCTCCCCGCAGGACGCTGGCTACAACTCTAGGCCTATGAATTCGCCACTCGCCGTGCCAGGCGGTACGGGGGAGGAGATACAGCCATGAGCTCGGTTCGCGATTGCCTAGATGGAGCGCAGCAGTGGCTGAAGCAGTGGTTTGATGGCTGGGACGCATTCTGGTTTACTCCAACCGCTGGGCACACGCTCGCAGTGATCCGGATTCTGACTGGTCTCATGCTCGCGTACATCCACTTGATCTGGGCCGTGTTGGCTCGCGACTTTTTTGGACCGACAGCGTGGGTGAATCTCGATGTCGCGCGCGAATTGCACCAGAACGACTGGGCGTGGAGCTGGTTGCATGCGACAGACTCGGTCGTGGTCGTATACGTCCATCAAGCACTAGCAATTGTCGCCGGATTGATGATGGCAGCGGGTTGGTTCACTCGTTTTTCGACCATCGCGGCTTGGTGGTTGACATTGATGGTTTGTCACCGGATGACGGGTGCCCTGTTTGGTTTGGATCAGATGGTCGTGATGCTCACGATGTACTTGATCTTTAGTCGATGTGGCGACGTTTGGAGCGTTGATGCGCGACGGGACGCACAACGAAGCGGTGCGTTGTCCGTTGGGAACAATATCGCTACTCGCCTGATCCAGATTCACTTGTGTGTTGTGTACTTGTTCGGTGGCCTAAGCAAGATGCGCGGGGAACAATGGTACGACGGTAGTGCCCTTTGGTTTACAACCGTAAATTACGAATACCAATCGCTCGATATCACGTGGCTCGGGTATTCGCCATTCCTCGTGGCGGCGTTGACAACCGCTACGATATTCTGGGAGACGTTCTATTGTGGGTTGGTGTGGCCAAGGCTCACTCGTCCCCTAGCCTTGGCGATGGCCGTCTTCGTTCATGCGGGAATCGCAATCGCGCTGGGGATGGTCACCTTCGGCTTCATTATGATCGTAGCCAACTACGCATTTATCCCAGCGGAAACGACGCATCGCTGGCTAAGCTTCGCGTCGAAGGAGTAGCCGAGGCCCGTGGGCTTTCCAGGCCGAGTCGACTCTCAGTCTCTCAAAGCGTCCAGACTTCCGCTTGAGATACCACTACGCTCCGTACTTGCCCATGCGGCCAGCGTTGGAGAGTGCGAGCAACATGAGGTATTTTGCTTCGAACTGGCTCAATCCACCGGTGATTGACGTTGTCTCACTGAAGGAGGTGTGAGGGTCGGGGCGGCAGCAATCCGATACCAAGAGAGTGGGAACCGAGTGCCAGCTGTGGCTCTTTAGATATGCAGGGGTCGAGTGATCACCGGTCACGATCAACACCTCGGGGCCGAGGGCTTCGATCGCCGGCAAGCAGGCGTCAAGTTCTTCGGTGCGTTTGACTTTGTCAGCAAAGTTGCCGTCTTCTCCGGTGCTGTCGGTGTATTTGAAGTGGATGAAGAAGAAGTCGTATTTGTCCCAGTTTTCTTTTAGGACGGTCATTTGGTCTTCGAGTGTGGCTGCCTCGCCAACGATTTCCATTCCAACTAAGCTGGCAAGGCCTTTGTACATTGGGTAGACCGCGATGGCAGCCGCCTTCAGACCGTAAACCTCTTCGTAGGTCGGCATGTCCGGCCGAGCGGCAAATCCGCGCATCGTGTGAAAATTCGCTTTGGGTTGGTCCTTCAAGATTTCGCGGGCCTGCCTTAGGAATTCTTTAGCCACCTCGGCAGTCTTTTCACTGGCGGAGTCGTCGGCGACGGGATCCAGCGGCGGCACGCCGGTCGCCTGGGGATCGGTGTCCTTTACGTTGCCTCCCAACCCCTCACCGCGGAACACGACCACGAATCGGTGTTCCTTGACTGGTTCGACGAAGATCTCAATTCCAGGAATGCTGATCTCTCGCAGCGAAATCGCGATCGGTGCGCTTTCTTCGGTAGGGATACGGCCGGCGCGACGGTCTGAGATGTTGCCGTCGGCGTCCAGTGTGCAGAAGTTGCAGCGGATAGCGACGTCACCTGGCTGCATCTGAAACCCGATGCCAGTCGCTTCCAAAGCGCCGCGGCCGATCTGGTATTGCAGCGGGTCATAGCCGAACAGGCCGAGGTGCCCAGGTCCGGACCCAGGGGCGATTCCAGGTTTGACGGGAATACTTTGGCCTTGAATTCCTTTCGCGGCCAAGCGATCGAGGTTTGGAGTCTGAGCCGTTTCCAGCTCTGTCTTGCCGCCCGGTTCCTGAGGTAGCCCTCCCAGTCCGTCGGCGACCAACATCACAATCTTTGAGTCGTTTTTGGCGGCGAGTTCACGAGTCAGTTTGTGCATGTCCATCGGTCGAAATCCGCAACAGGGTCAAAATATCTCACAAATTTAGCCGCCAAGATCGAGGGAATCTTTCGATCTTGGGGCCGCATGAGTGTGACCGAAAGCAAGCGAATTCGAAAGGCCCCGTTCTAGCTTGTAGCGACAGAGGCGTTCCTTTTTCGGCGTAGGCAAACTATGGCTCCCAGGCCGATTAGCCAAGCAGAATTCGGCTCGGGCACGGCCGCGAAAGCAGTTCCAGGTGCGCCCGTGACGCCAAATCCGTCCCATGAAAGATCCGACAGATTGCGACCGGAGATTCCCGTCGTCGCATCGGCCCATCCAGCGCCAGGGTAGTTGTTTCCGGTGCCAACAAAATACCGCCATGTATTGCCGAAATTGCTATCGGTCTCATGGTAGGAATCCTCTGGGTCGGTTGCAGTTGCACCGCTACGAGAACCGCTAAATACGAATCCGTTCGACCCGAAATCGGTATTGCTAGAAATTCCGAAACCATCCGAATCGCGGTCGTAACCAAGGCCATGCGTGAACCACCCCAAGGTTCCGCCGAAGTCTTCCACCTTTGCGAACAATCTCGAGTCCGCTTCGACGATAGCGCGCAGCATGTCAGCGCCTGTTGCCGTATCGAATCGGTAACCCCAAACTAACGGATTCCGGTTGTCGTTCCAGTCGATTACCAAGGCGGCCCGATTCGCCCCGTTGCCGGTCCACAGCTGGATGTCGTCAAAGTTGTTGACTACGACTGCCGCATAGTTGGCCGAAGTCATCAACAGCGTGAGTAGCGGGATGATCAATAAGTGTTTGAGTGCCATGTTCGTTCCCTGTTGTAGTGTCAAAGTGTGTTGTTCGAAGTAGCTGAGTTTTGAGTGGCATTTCGTCCAAACAGATCGAATCGACGTAGCCAAGGTCCGCGCCGCACCGCGTGGCTGTTCAAGGCAAACTGACGATTTCCTGGCCTGCCTTGGTAAGCAGCGCGTTGAGCACTTTTTGGTCCATGTTCTGGCTGAGCGCTTGAGCGTGGCCATCGGCAAAAGCGGCATTGACTCCATAGGGATGGTCGCTGAAAAGTTCGTTGTTCTGGCTCCGGTTGATCGGATTGTCAAAACGTTGGTCGAACAGATTGAAACCGTCAGCCCATTCGCTTTGGGCAGCATGGTCGCGTCCGGTACATTCGCTGACGATCACGGTATTGCTGGTTCCATCAGTCACATCTCGCAGGCGAACGGCGCGATCGTAGAGCATGATGCCGAAGTGACTGGGCAAATACGGTCCGTTGTGTGAGACACCGAAGATCCCGCCGTAGTCGGTCCAGGCAAGATCCTCACCCGGATCCCACTGACCATTGCCGTTGATGTCACCACTGGTCGGCCCGGTTCGCTTGGTGGTCGCGGTGCTGGGGCAGAGAAAAACCGATAGGGCAGTGCTGGCCGCGGCATGGTTCTGTTGGCTGCGGTAAGCGTGGTTGAAATCGTACTGGTTGTAGAGCGGCTGTTGTTCCAGTTGCGGTAGGATTAGC
>DNPC01000735.1:0-1298 GCA_003501565.1 Planctomycetaceae bacterium
ACCACCGCGAGCATACGCCTGCGGCCGCATGCCTACTTCGTCCAAAGAGTAGCCATCGCGCGGCATCAATTGCTCAGAAAATATACGGCGGAACAAACACAACGATGTTCCCCGCTCAATGTCGCCGCGCTCGATATAGCTATCATCGAACTTCACGATCCAGTTGTCGATGTAGATGATGTCACCGGGCAGCGTAAAGGTCTTGGGCGCAGAAAGCTGTTCGCCGGTAGGCGCCAGCTCAACGAATTGCAGTGTCGATTCTTTTGCCTTCCCGAGCTCATCGCGCACGATCTTCAAGACTCTCAATTCCGCCAATCGCTGATCGGTCTTGAGCAAGTGCATTGACGTTTCGAGGCGTTCGATCTCCGCTGCTTTCTCTGCGACCTCACTGGTTAGCTGTTGCACTTCAACTTTGCGGGCGGCCAAGTTCGCTTGCACACGCTCGAGTTCCTGTCGGGCAGCTTCGATTTCCTTTTCCTTGTCCTTCACCAAGCGGTCTTGCTTGGTGTATTCGCGGTACACCATATAGCCGCCGTAGCCAATCGTTCCGACCAAGATCGCCAACAGGAGCGTCCGTGCGGCTGAATTGATCGTTTTGACTTGTTCCATCACGCCCATAGCGAACCTCGATTCCAGCAATTATCAAACCGCACAGCTGCAAGAACTGCTGTGTTGCTAGCCTAGCGACTGCTCTAAAATAGGCCAATCAGCAATGATAGGGCAACTGCGAAACCCACGAACTGCTTGAGAGTTCTTTCGCCGACGGACGTGGGAATGCGAACTTGGGCTGACCGAGAGCAAGTTTTCCGCTGAAATTCCCAACAACGGATTCACGAACCGAACCAACTTACATTTGGCGAGCAGGACACGGATGTCGATCGAATCGGAAACGTATCGCAGCCATTCTACCGCCACCGTTGTGCTTTTTGTTTGTGGCTTGGTTGCCGCTGCTGCGGCAGGCGGCGCGTTTTGGTGGGATGGGAATGTTTCTGAGTGGTTTCAAGAGAGCAATCTGCCGGGTGATGTGCGACGAATGGTGTCGCTCAGTGAAGCCTTTGCCCACGGAACTGGTGCCGCAGTCATCTTGCTGGCGGTTTACCTTGCGTGTGGAACCGCAAAACGTCCTGTAGTCGCCGTCGCGATCGCAATCACCATCGCCAGTGGAGTGTCGGCGAACGTTGCGAAGATGGCGTTTGTTCGCGTTCGGCCGCATGCGGCCGGACATATTCGAGTCGTTGAGCATAACCACGAAACAAAGCAGCGTGCGGGTGCAGAGGAAACAGAGCAGGGCGCGGTGG
>DNPC01000735.1:1393-1849 GCA_003501565.1 Planctomycetaceae bacterium
GGTGGAAACAGAGCAGGGCGCGGAGGAAACAGCGCAGTCCACTCAGACTCAGCCGCAAAGCGGTTCTAGTAGTTTGGAATCAGAAGCCAGCGAAAGCCAAGCTGAAATCGGCGTTGCGACCCCAACTCAACAAACGCCAATTCAACCAACTCCCGAAATTGAAATGGTGGAAGCGGACTTCTGGGATTCGAGGCAACGCAGTTTTCCCTCGGGGCACTCGGCCACCGCCTGGGGGCTCGCAATCGGACTTTGCCTGGCTTTTCCTAGGGCCAGCGGCGTGTTGGTCTTCGTCGCGACTCTCGCCAGCATTCAACGCATCAGCAGCGGTGCCCACTACCCCAGCGATGTACTCGCCGGCGCGGCCATCGCATGCTTTTGGGCAACTGTTATCCTATGGTGTACACGATTGTGGCGTAGTTCGTTGTACGAATCCACATGAAGCGAAAATCCTCAAGG
>DNPC01000735.1:1920-8163 GCA_003501565.1 Planctomycetaceae bacterium
AAAATCCTCAAGCGAGAATCATCGAAGTGGCTTGCTCTACCTCGACGCCTCGGCTCGCGCAGCCCGACAGTCTTGCTTGGGAAACGTTGAAGGCACAAACGACCTTGCGATTTGTTGCGAACTGTTTTCACACCGGCCCAACCTACGATCAGTGATATGAATCAGGACCCAAACGAGCCGTTTTTCCCTCGCTGCCCAACCTGCGATATGCGAGTCGACTTGGTAGCTGCAAAACGTTACGCGCCGTTTTGCAGTGAACGTTGCCAACTGCGAGACTTGGGGCGTTGGCTAAATGAAGAACATGCGTTACCCTGCGACGATGCGGAAGATGAGTCGGAAGAGTTAGCGGCCGAGGGCGGCCAATCGACTCCCCGGCTCCCACCCGGGTGGCACGACGCATAGCCTCGTAATGGTGGGCAAAGGGCGGCCAGAATAACTTTGGCGAACTGCGAATACGCGAATCGCGAGTGACTGCATGGAAGAAGTACCGTTCGAAGATCGCCACGTGCCGCGCACGGAAATTGATTGGGATCGTTCCGCTTGGTGGTGGTATCCACTAACGCGAGCGGTACATCCTGCGCTGCGAATGACCAGCTTGGTGGTCAGCGTTGCGGCTGTTCTACTGATCCGCTTGGGCTGGCAGTTGGGAAGCCAGATGTTCTTGGACGCCGAACGCGTTACGGCGCTCGAGCCATTAGGACGCAGTTGGCCATTCCCGATTTTGGTTGATCTCTATCGCCACGTAACCGCCTACCTACAGAGCATCCAGCAACTGACGCTGGGTGATCTAGCATTTATTACCTTTCAAATGCTGTGGATTACGCTGGTCGCCGCCATGCTGGGAGGCGTATTGGCCAGACGTGGCGCCATAGAATTGGGGCAGCGAACGATCGCTACCTGGTCAGACTCGCTCAGAATCGTGTTTTCCCGCGTGGCCGGCTACATCTGGGCAACCGGAATGCACTTCGTCGCCATCGGGCTGATGCTAATTCCAGTCCTAATTGTTGGTGGCATTGGACGGTTGGGCTCAATCGGCGAATCCATTTCGGGAGTCATGTTGCTGATCTTGTTGCCCCTAGTTTTTGGACTGGGACGATTCGTTGTCAGCGCCGTGGTTTGCTTTCCATTGAATGTCGCAGCAATCAGCCTCGAAAAAGATGCCGATGCGTTTGAAGGATTTAGCAGATCAAACGCTTACGTGTTTCAACGGCCTGTAGCCCTGGTCATTTGTGCAGCCCTACTAATCCTGGTCGGGTTTGTCGGTGAATACCTGCTATACCTGACACTCACGGGTGGCTGGTGGCTCATGCAACAAACGTACTCCACCACATCGGGAGTACAAGCTTCTGCGTACATCGATGCTGGACACGAAGCGATCGGCTGGCTGCTGGCAAGTTTCGAATTTAGCTACTTCTGGGCCGCCACCGCCGCAACGTATTTGATTCTGCGAAAAAGCGTGGATGGCGCTGAATTGGACCAGATCTCCGGACTCGAGAATCCTATCGCCGAATCGTTGCCTGAGATCCCCGCATCCCCTCAAACTGCCGCCGAAAAAACTCCCGTAACCAATGATGCCAAGACCGCGGATGCAGAGGGCTCGAAATCTGAAGGATCAATCACCCCGCAATCGAACGAGCCTGACCAGGACTAGCGAACCTGTAGCCCTAGTCTGAGGCAGTCGTTGGGGATGAGCGATTTCAATGACTGCTGGCTCGACTCGTAACTCGTAACGATCGCTGAAACAGTGTTATGAAACCTAGCGAGCGAATCTGGCAAGCTGGCGACAAGCGCCTGACGTTTGAATCGGGCCCAGCACTAATGGGGATTGTCAACGTTACCCCCGATAGCTTCTCCGATGGAGGCAAGTTCTTTTCGCCGTCGGACGCCGTTGACCATGCACTGCGTCTGGAGGACGAAGGTGCTTCGATATTGGATATCGGTGGAGAAAGCACGCGGCCGTATAGCGAGGCCGTTGCTGTTGATGATGAACTCGCGCGCGTTGTCCCAGTGCTTGAGTCGCTGATGGGGCGAGTCTCGGCGGTCGTCTCAATTGATACCTCCAAAGCCGCAGTAGCCCAAGCCGCCGTCGACGTGGGCGCGAAAATCATCAACGATGTTACCGGCCTAGAAGGTGATCCGGAGATGATAGACGTCGCAAGAAACTGCCAAGCAGGCATCTGTGCAATGCACATGCAAGGCACTCCGCAGACGATGCAGGATTCACCCAGCTACACAAACGTAACGGAGGATATCCTAAGTTACCTGATTTCCCGACGCGACGCATTGTTAGACGCCGGAATAGATGCAGCACGCGTTTGTTTGGATCCGGGGATTGGATTTGGGAAATCGCATGATCATAACATTCAATTGATTCGTCAGTGCACTCGGTTTCATGAAACGCAGTGCCCAATCTTAGTCGGGCACTCGCGGAAAGGTTTCATTGGTAAGCTCTCCGGTGACAAGTCTGCCGAACGGATCAGTGGTAGTGTCGCTGTCAGCCTGGATTTGGCCCGCAAAGGTGTCCAAGTACTTCGAATCCACGATGTCGGCCAAACACATCGCGCCCTGCTTTGTCAATCAGCAATCGCGTAGCGTTCGAACGAGCTTTTTCTTTAGTCGGCTGGCGGATAAACGAAGTCGAATTGCGGGGACCCAGTGACTGGCCAGAGCACCAGAAAGTGATGAATAACATCGCTTGCCAACAACGCCAGTCCAACGACTAAAGCCACGTCCGTCCATCGAGCGTTCGAAGTCACTTCGGTGGATCGTCCGGCTCCATTACTTTGATGTTTAGAGTTCTTTTGCTGGCGAGAGCTCGGCGCGTGTTTTGCGATTGCCCCGCGTTTTGCAGAGGTCAGTCCGCGTCTTGCAATGAGAGCGGCGATCGTCAACAAGAGACCGATGTACCCGTGATGAATGCGGTACCCAAAAGTAAACCAACTCAACAGCGAGGCAGTATCCCGTGTCGATTCGAGTTGCAGGCCAAACCGCATTACGCACGTAACGGCTTCGATCAATGCCGTTAATCCGAGTATCCAGAAGAGCAAACGCCAGCCGTTCTTCGACGATTCGTGTTGAATTGCTGAGCCTAACATGGACAGTGAATCGCGTTAAAGATACGACGTGATCCCTGCAGCCTACTGATTACCGGCCTGGATGTTCGTCCAAGCGACGTACACCAATCCGCAGAACCAAATGCTGTACACGGCAACGGCAGCGACAAGCAGGATCCGGTATTGCGAACTTATGGGCTTCTTCATCTGCAGCAATCAAAATTGAGTAGCCAAATCCTGCACTTTGGGAACCGCCTGTGGCAAACCTCCGTCCGCCTAAAGGGGCCAGACGGTACATTCTCTGCCTCGGTGGTCGGTGTGTGTCCAAATCTCGGCATGATCGGTCGAATTGGGGTCGGGTCCACCCGGGCGCCCGGAGATGACCGTAAGAACATTCTAGCGGCACTGCGCGCGTTACATCACGAAAGTGCTTATCTCGTCAAGCGTTTTCTTGCCAATCTTCGGGACGGTGCAGTCGATTGATGGATAACCAACGACAAGCAGCAAAAAGGGTTTTTCTTGTTTCGGTCGGCCGAGGATCTCATTTAGGAAACGCATGGGACTGGGTGTGTGCGTAAGCGTAGCCAAGCCGCAAGAGTTAAGAGCCGCGAGTAGGAAACCACAAGCGATGCCTACGGATTCGTTGACGTAGTAATTCTTGACTGAGTGTTCATCGCCCTCGCCAGCAGTCTGATATGTCTCAGCAAAAATGGCGATCAGCCAAGGTGCCGTTTCCAAAAACGGTTTGTGCTGATCGGTGCCAAGAGGCTGCAGGGCGTCGAGCCACGCTTGCGGCGCGCGACGTTGATAGAACTCTTCTTCTTCTCGTTCAGCGGCTTGCCGGATCCTTCGTTTTGTCGCGGCATCTCCCACCGCAACGAAATGCCACGGTTGCTGATTAGCACCACTCGGGGCACGCCCAGCCGCAAGCAGACAGTTCTCGATGACTCGGCGGTCAACCGTTTCACTCGAAAAGTCCCGCACACTGCGTCTTCTTGATATCTCTGAAAGAAAATTCTCTGAAGCGGCCAGTTGCCATTCAAGTTCAGGCCGCCTGCTGCGACCGCTGAGCGGCTCAGTGGGAGATCCCCAAGACTCTGGATTAGGATCCGTCATTCTTGCACCCAGATGAGAGACTCAAAACGACCGCTCCTTCATACCGCGGCTTCGGAACACATTTCGTGCTGAAGATTCCCGACAAGCCGCTATGCGGAACCGAGTGGGCTTCATCGCAAAGATGATCGCGAGCCCAAACGGTTGCGTGAGTGTCCGCAGACCAGAAGCGTGTTTAGGTCCAAAACCAGCTATTTGAGTACGTGCCAGCTAGACGACCATCCGTTCGGAATAACAACAGCTGCGACGCTCATGTCAAACTGGGGTCTGAGGGGCCCAGACAGTATTGCCAACCAACCAGGTACCGGATTACGGCCAGCAAACCCAGCAGTGGCTGGGCAAAACAGAAACTACTTCTTGCGATGGCGAATCTTCGCACGCATACGCCGCTTCTTACGACCAACTTTTCGACGACCTTTTCCGCTCTTCTTAACGCCCACTAACCACTACCTTTTCGTGGAAATTCAAAATATGTCGGCCCGCTTCCCCTACCGGTGTGGGGATCGCTTCCAGGCAAGCTCCGAATTGTAACACGCACTAGCAGAGCTGCGAAAGTCGACTTTTGTTGGAGATTTTGTTTAGCCTCAGATTTAGAGTCTCAGAAGAAACGCCACTGGGCCAGTTCAACCGTCGCGGCAGTGTTGCCGAGATTGGCTAATTAGACTTACGCAAAACAGAAGCACAGCCCCGTAGCCATGGCTTGGGTGTAACCATCCCAAACAGGGATCGCATCCCACGATCTGGCTCCCCCCACGTCAGCGTGAAGTATTGAAGTAGATCTGAAGGAAATCTTGCTAAAGGCGAAAGATTTCTGACGGAATGCAGTCGATTGTGCCGATACTCCCCTCTGTAAGGTTAAGTAGTAGGTGAGGAACACCGACGATGCAGATTCAAACCAGCCGATTCGGACAAATTGAAGCGGGACCGGAAGACATCATCATCTTTCCTCAGGGCCTGATTGGTTTTGAATCCAGCCGCCAATGGTTGATCCTGCCTGATCCCGAAAACCCGGATGTGGCTTGGCTTCAATCCGTCGCCCAGCCTCAGGTAGCATTACCGCTCGTCAGCCCTCGCAAATTCGCTCCCGAGTACAAGGTCAATGTACCGAATCGGCAGCTATCCACATTGCAAATCCGCAGCTCCGACCGCATCTACGTACTGAACGTGGTCAGTAAATCTGGGAAGACGCTTACGGTGAATCTCCGCAGCCCGGTAGTGATCAACCTCTCTAAACGAACTGCGTGCCAAGTCATCACCACAGACTCTCTACCGCTCGCATTGCCCATCGATTTGGACAATCCAACTAGCAACGTCAAAATTGCGGCCTAGCGGCAGGGTTGCCCAACAACCTGGCTTCGTACAACGCCCGACCGGGAAGCACGCGTCTCGAAGACTTTCGACAAACTGCCTTCGTCCAGCCGTAACGTGGACCGAGTCATGGTTGGACATACGAATCGAGCCTCGCAAGTCACCGATTCGACGGCAATCTCGGCTAGCATTCTGCATGCTCATGCAGCCGGGATTGATTCAGCCCGCCTCGATTGTCGCCATCTGGCGAATCGGTCCGCTTAAGACCTCTATAATGGCTGCGGGCGAATCTTCAGCGCTTGTCCGCTGTCGCAGTCCAATAGCAATCTACCTAGCAGAGGTAACTGCGCTGCGCGACTTTCAGTTGCGTCCTTAAAGCGTTTCAATGGTAAAGGCGTTACATCGATAGCATGCTAAGCGTTGACGAAGAAGCTCGACGGAGATTCGAATCGGATTGGCTGAACCAAGGTGCCAAGACGATTTCGATTCGACACTATTTGCCCCGTCCCGACGCACAAAGCTACATCGGCACGCTTGAAGAGTTGGTGTGCATCGATCTGGAATTTCGTTGGCAGCAGGGACAAGGACTAACGGAAACAAGCGAGCGAACTGCTACTGCCTACGAAACACACCAACCGACACGCGTCGAAGATTATCTACGAGAATTCCCAGACCTCGATCAGCCCGAAATCGTCGCTCGCTTGGTCGAACAAGAAGTCATCGCACGGCTGGGGGCGGGCTTTATTGTCGAGCCCGATGAATATGAAAG
>DNPC01000688.1 GCA_003501565.1 Planctomycetaceae bacterium
GCCTCGGTCTGGACGTCGGCGAGTTTGTGACCCTGTGCAGCGGTGCTTGTGCAGCCAGCTTGCTGTTGGGACGCATCAGAACCAGGACCAAGTTGATTTATGTCGGTGTTGCAACTGGGATCATCGTCGCGCTAACGCATTTGGGCGTCGAAACGGTTCTTGGCAAGCTGCATTATGTTTTGCCGACCGGAGGCGAACCTGAAACTCGCGATTGGTGGACCCTACTCCCCAGCACAGCCTACGAATCCTTGCGAATTGGTGGGTTCTCTCTCCTGGCTGCCGCGCTGATGACCGCTCTACTTCCGTTTGTAGAGCGAGTGTTTGATGTACAAACCGACCTAAGTTTGCTGGAACTAGGCGACGCGTCACACCCCCTACTCCGTCAATTAGCACAGCGTGCACCGGGGACCTACAACCACTCGATTAACGTAGCTGCCATTAGCGAAGCGGCCGCAGATGCAATTGGCGCCCATGGACTCCTGACTCGTGTTGGTGCCTATTTCCATGACATCGGTAAGATGTTCAAACCCAACTACTTCATCGAGAATCAGGAGCAAGGAGCCAACACGCATGACTCGCTGCAACCGGCGATGAGCACGTTGGTCATCATCGCGCACGTAAAGGACGGCGCAGACTTAGCTCGCCAGCATAAACTGCCGCGTACGATAATTGACTTTATCGAGCAGCATCACGGCACGACGCTAGTTGAATATTTCTATCGCGAGGCCGCCAAGCGGAGCCAAGAGGATCCAGGCAAGGAAGAAGTCTCGGAAACATCGTTCCGTTACCCTGGTCCAAAACCGCAAACGCTTGAAGCGGCCGTGTTGATGCTTGCCGATTCGGTTGAGAGCGCAAGTCGAACCCTCGTTGAACCTACCTCATCGCGAATACAGAGCTTGGTTGACAGCATCGCGATGAAAAAATTGTTGGACGGTCAATTTGACGAATGTGGCCTTACACTTCAACAGCTCGATCAACTCAAGAACTCGCTTGTAAAGTCCCTCACCGCAATCTACCACGGACGCGTGAAATACACCGGACAAGCTTCCGCTTAACAACACTTAACACTTCCTCGTAACGCCGACCACCTTACCGGTCTCAACTTGCACGGATTCTTCTCCAGTGACCAATCGGGCAGTATTAGACATCGAGTGGTACATCGACGGGCCCAAAATCGATGCCAAGATCGTTGAAGCAGCAAATTGGATCCTTCATCGATTCTCACTGGATTCGCTTAGGGTCAGTGTAAGCTTGGTAGACGACGCGACCATCCGGCAACAAAATTGCGAGCAGCTCGGCCACGATTGGGCTACCGACGTGATTAGCTTTGTGATCCAGCGCAGCGGAGATTCCGTCGATGGGGAAGTCATCGCTAGCGTCGACACAGCACGTCGCTTAGCCGAGCAAGCGGGCTGGAATCTGGAACACGAACTCATGCTGTATGTCGTTCACGGCATGCTCCATGTCGTTGGTTTGGATGATATCGAAGAAAACGACCGAATCGAAATGCGACAACTCGAACGCGAGTGCTTGACTGCGATCGGCATCGCCCAAGCCGACTCGCTGCACGAGCGGTGGGATGACGTTACTTACTAACATGCATATCACTTGCGACAACTCGCTCGCTGACGGCTTGGCAGAACGAACCTGCGCGACAGAACGAAACGGCCGCCAAGTGAAAAATACATTCAATTTGCCTGAGGTAACCACACAGCCCCAATGATCATCAGTTGGCTGGCGATCGCGATGATTCTCTGCTGGTGCTTGACGCTCCTAGGTGGCATCGGTTCGCAGGTGTTAAGCAATTTTGATGGCCGAAAACTCGAAGCACTCTGCCGACTAAAGCGCCGGCCAGAGTTCTTCGGTGTTATCCTGGACCGCTATGACTCTGCTGCGGTCGCGATGCAATATGTACTCCACTTCGGGCTTGTACTCGGTTCGTTGGCCGCCGGAGCGTGCTTCGAACACTGGGGAGAGGAAGCGCTTGCCGATCCTAACCAGAGCACCGGACTCGCTTGGTTAAAAACAGTCAGTTGGGTGATCGGCTGGCTATTCTTGCTTACGTTGGCTGGCTTGCTCCTGCCTCGCATTTTGGTCAGAGATAGCTCCTCAATTTTCTTGTACCATACGTGGCCAATCTGGCAGTCGTTACTTGTAATCACCCGGCCCATTACCGGACTTGGCGATGTATTCGCATGGCTCGGACATCGTTTGACGGACTCCGCTGAGGAGCCTGAGAGCGAAGAAGAGATGCTCGAGGATGAAATTCGAACCATCGTCGCAGCCGGACAGCGCGACGGAGTTTTTTCAGCCAGTGTGCAAGGAATGATCCAAGGCGTTATGGAGCTGAACGATTCCGTCGTTGAGAAAATCATGACGACGCGGAACGAAGTAGACGCAATTGACGCCAATCTCCCTTGGGACCGGCTGGTGCAACAAGTTGTCGATTGCGGGAGAACGCGGATTCCGGTCTATCGTGATCAGTTCGATAATGTCATCGGAGTTCTCTTTGTAAAAGACCTACTCGGTGGTCTCACCTCCCCGCAGTCAACCGCTCCCGATTCCAAAACACCACCACAGGGCCTTAGCTACGATCGCTCTGAAGTGATTGATCAAGCTGCGGTTGATCGTGCGGCGGTAGCTCCGGAGACTCTCGCCGCTGGGCCTCTCAACTCTGGGCCTCTCAACTCTGGGCCTCTCAACTCTGGGGCTCTCAACTCTGGGGCTCTCAACTCTGGGGCTCTCGCATCAGCGCCTCCCCATTCGGGAGCTCTTCAGTCAGAGTCTGCGGATATTGAGAAATTCCTCCGCAAAGCTTGGTTCATTCCTACCAATCGCCCGGTAGACGAAGTGTTGCAGATGTTTTTACACAATCGCAACCACATGGCCATCGTTATCGATGACTATCGACGCGTCGCTGGCGTAGTCACGATCGAAGACGCATTGGAGGAGATTGTGGGTGAAATCGCTGACGAACTGGATTTGGAAGAAGACAGCGACATTTACTACGACGAAAAGACCCACCGAGTTGAAGCCGATGGCAAGGTCATGGTCGAGCGGATTTCAGAAATCTTGGGAGTCGATCTTCCGATATCAGATGACTACGATACGATTGGCGGATTGATCATCCAACGCCTGAGCGAAATCCCGAAGGTTGGCACCCAGGTCGAAACCGGAGAGCTGCGAATTACGGTGCTTAAGGCGACCAAACGGATGATCCAGCGTGTTCAAATTGAGATCATTCCCCGTCCAGAACCAGCGTAAATCTGGCTCGCAAGTCCCATGGCAGTTCTACTTCAGATTCGCAGCGCCGATAAGCGTTATGGTGAGCAGGTACTACTCGACGACGCTGAGGCTTCGATCGTTGAAGGCACCAAAGTCGGGTTTGTCGGACGCAACGGTGCCGGAAAATCGACTCTCTTACGTGTATTACTGGGCGAAGAGGAGCTCGAGCGCGGCGAAGTGATCGCTCATCCGAATTTGAAGATCGGTTACCTCCGCCAGCACGACCCTTTCATCGACGGTGAATCTGCACTCGACTTCTTGATGCGTGATAGCGGCAAACCTGATTGGAAGTGTGGCGAAGTCGCCGGGCAATTCGAACTCAAAGGCGATTACCTCAACGGTCCGGTTAGCAGCCTTTCGGGCGGTTGGCAAACGCGCGTGAAACTCGCGGCTCTTTTATTGCATGAACCCAACCTTCTGCTGCTCGACGAACCCACCAACTTTTTGGACGTTCGGACCCAGATCCTACTCGAGCACTTCCTGCGGTCCTACAACAAAGGAGCGTTGATCGTTTCGCACGACCGCGCTTTTCTACAGGCAACTTGTGATCACACGTTGGACCTGTCCCGCGGAAAGCTAACGATGTACCCAGGAAAGATCGAACAGTTCCTGGAGTATCAGGCCGAACGCCGCGAACACGACGAACGCGTCAACGCTTCGGTACAAGCGAAACAGAAGCACCTACAGAAGTTTATCGACAAGAACCGGGCCAAGGCCAGTAAGGCCACCCAGGCGAAATCGAAGGGCAAGCAACTCGCACGTCTCAAGACCGTCGAGATCGAAAGTGAAATGCCAACGGCCGCGATCCGAGCACCCATTGTGCAACCGCGGCAGGGCCCGGCAGTTCGGTTAGAAGAAGTCGTAATCGGTTATCCCGAGCACACCGTTGCATCAAACATCGACTTGGAAATTGAGCATGGCGGTCGGACTGCGATCGTTGGTGACAATGGGCAGGGCAAGACGACGCTCCTGAGAACAATCGTGGGTTCGCTCGAACCTCGAGGCGGAAATCTGCGTTGGGGCCACCACTGCAACATTGGCGTTTACGCGCAACATGTCTATGGGGCTCTCGACGAGTCACAGACGGTACTTGAATACCTCGAGTACCAAGCACTGCCAGAAACTACCACTCAACAAATCCTAACGGTCGCAGGTTCGCTTCTGTTCCGTGACTCGGCAGTCGAGAAGAGAATCAAAGTACTGTCCGGCGGCGAACGCGCCCGACTGTGCATGGCAGGATTGCTACTTGGAGACTACAACATCTTGGTACTCGACGAACCCGGGAACCACTTGGATGTTGAGACGATCGATTCACTTGCCGAAGCTCTGATTGCTTACGATGGCACCGTGATTTTCACTAGCCACGACCGCTACTTCATGCGGCGACTTGCGACGGAAGTAATCGAAGTGCGCAGCGGTCGGGTGCGCAAGTATCAAGGTGATTACGAAGCATACTTGTACTACATCGAGAAAGAAATCGATGAGGGCGAGCGTTCCACGGCGAGCAAATCGGTAACGCGAAAGTCAGATTCAGCCACGACAGATTCCAACTCGGCGGGCCCAGCTTCCTACGCATCCAACAAGGAATCTCGCAAAATCCGCAAGGAGATTAAGTCGCTCGAGCGAAGTATCGAGAAGCTTGATACCCAGCGCAAAGAGCATAACGATGAACTAATGAATTGCACGGATCCAGACCGTGCTCTCGAGCTCCATAATTCCATCGAACAAATTCGCTCGGAACTCGAACTGGCCGAAGCCCGCTGGCTCCAGCTGAGCGAGCAAGCCGTGTAAATCGCGCGCTTTCGTAGCGTTTTCGTGATTGCCTTCGCTCTTCATCTGTGGATATCCGCAGCAAACAGCCCTGGTAATTGACGGTGCTGGCGATTGACAATCCATGGTCTTTGCTCACTGGATGTCCATTCTCCTCTCCTGCTCTAAAAGCTTGCTCTTCTCTGGCTTAGTCTTCTCTGGCCTACTCTGCTCTGGCTCGCTATTCGGGCACAACCCTACGCCTGGCAACCGTTACGACTCCCCAACGTCGTTAGCAACTATGCTAAACTGCATCGCGGGCCAACCACCATTGCAATGATCTGCACTAGCTAGGCATGCTGGCATTTTAGTATCCTCTGCAGTCACAGACTGGTACACAGACTGGTTCTCTTAGTGCATCAGGATCGCTCAATTCATACGATCAGCCCCGGGACAACTTGATGAATACAGACTCGCATCCCCCGGGCTTCCTTGAAGAACTTAAACGGGATATTCCGGCATCAATTGCGGTGGCGCTGGTGGCGTTACCGTTATGCTTGGGGATCGCCACCGCTTCCGATGCACCCCCGATGTCCGGCCTGATCTCCGGAATCATTGGCGGTCTGGTAGTGGGTGCGCTCAGCCGATCACACACCAGCGTCAGCGGACCTGCGG
>DNPC01000621.1 GCA_003501565.1 Planctomycetaceae bacterium
GATAGCTCAGAATATAACGCTGAATTCGGCGGGTATCGGTGTCAAAATTGCCTTCGCGCAACAGTACCCGATCAAGTCCAGCGTTCTCCCGAAGATCAGCTAGTTTCACGACACGAGCTATCGGATTTGGCTTGATGCGAATGACGTATTCGCCGTAGGTCTGAGAACCAGCGTGAGTGACAAGTTCCAGGGCTTCAACGATTCGCGGATTGAACCCCAACTCGACCAGATCGTCTAACGTAACCGGAGTGTCCTCGACCAAGTCATGCAAAAGTGCAACGATTTGGGCATCTTGTTCAATATCTTTCTCGCACTCGACGCCATTCATCACGCGTAGGCAATGCATGCTGTAGGGAACACCGTCCTTGTCAGCTACTCCGCAGAAATGCTGCTGAACGAGGCTCAAAGCGAGGTCAATTCCAGCCGTCGTCATCGCGATTCCATATCGATTTAAGAGCTTGAGCCCTCAGCCAACAATTCGTCAACTAATTTCTCGATGTCTTGATCATAGGTCGCTCCCTTCCAGCGAAGTTCACCCATCTGGAATTTGCGGAGGTATCCGTTTTGATCAATAACATAAACGCAGGGCCACATCGTGTTACCGTAAGCGTTCCAGTTTTCATTGTCTAGGTCGATCAGAATTGGATGATCGAGGTTCTTTGCCTTTGCCTCAGCGCGAACATGTGCTGGATCCGCCTCGACAGAAATCTCGGGTGTTTGAATGCCAATCAAAACAACCCCCTTCTTTGCCAGCTCATCTTCCCACTCGCGGTAAATCGGGAAGTTATTGTGGCAATTGTAGCATTCCGATGCATAAAAGTGCACGAGCACTACTTTCCCGCGCAGGTCTCGGAGTTTGATCGGCGATGAATTGATCCAATGTTTAACACTCTTAAACTCCGGTGCCATTGGATGGACGCGTTTCAGGCTAGCAATATCAAATAATTCGCCAGCCATCGCAATGAAGTTCTGAATCTGTTCGGGCTTGAAAATCTCTTTGAAGCCCTTTTGTTCCGCTTCACTGGCGGCCACCACGGCGCTGCGTTGTGCTTCAGTAGGCCCCGACGAGGAATACTGTGCGCGCGTAAATGTCCGAAGCGCGTCATAGGACGCCTTGGCAAGTTCTTCATAGCGGCTCACTTGATCAGCCGACAACTCAAGACGCTTGGCCACGTCTTTTCTGAGGAAGGCACGCAAATTTTGCGACTGGTACTCAAGCTGCAACAGCCGTTGTTTTTGTTCGGCGTCGAAATTTTTAACTAGCCAGCTATGCACCAACCGCTCGACCCGCTGCAACTGCTTGTGTTCGGCTTCAACGGACGCGAGAGATCGCGCGCGGAACCAAGGTCCATCGGCTTTGGCGAAAAGCTCATCCTCCATCTGCGTAACCTTCTCAGCAGACAGTCCGAGTTCTTGCTGAACCTCAGGAGCATGAAGCAGCTTTAACAGGTTGCGGGGAATTAGATGATCGTTCGACTGACTCAGCACGATAGGCCGCATGCTCTCCAGCTCCGGCTTCACGCCTCGCTTTTCCGCATTCGCGGCCGAACCACTCGCAATCACAAGGCACGAAACAGCCGCAGTGAAACGCAAAATCGTACAAAGCATACGGGTCATGGGAGTTCTCGGTAATTGAAATAGATGTTCAACGCACTCACCCTCCGGTCCGGAGGCACGAAAGTGAGGTACGGCCTTGCTCGGCGGAGCGTCGGAATACTCGTTAGAACCTTCGGTTGGTCGCTGTAGCGTTTACCTATCAAGCATACGCCAAAGGCAACGCTAACATTGTGAACTAACTCACAGTCGCTGCAATTGCCCGGAGCCACGGGCATTTCTGCTAGGCTGCGAAAGCGAGTAGAATAGAGTTTGGATTTGGTTTTCGAACGTAGGAACGAAAATGTCTACAGTCCAATTGAATGCAGCGCTCCCACCGCCGTTTCGACTGCACAAATTTACGGTACCCCAATATCACCAACTTGGTGAACTGGGGATTCTTACCACTGAGGACCGCGTAGAACTGCTTGAGGGATGGATCGTAGCGAAGATGGACCGACGAGCTATTCACGGCTTCATCGTTGGCTTCCTGACTGAGTTGATCCAAAACGATTTGCCTGATGGTTTCGTCGTGCGGTCTCAGCTTCCGATGACAACCAAGCGTAGCGAACCGGAACCCGATGTTGCAATCGTACGAGGTGCTCATGCAGACTTTCGAACCAGCCACCCAACAGGCAAACTCGTTCGGCTGATCATTGAGGTTGCGGACACTTCGATTTCAAAGGACCGCTCCAAAGCTGAGATCTACCGAGAAGCTGGAGTCGAAGAATACTGGATCGTGAATGTCGGAGACAAATCCGTTGAACGATACTTGTTTTCGCAAACTAACAAGGCTGAATTCTTGCCGGCCGATTCAATTGCAAGTGTCTCGATTGGACCGCGAGAGATATCGATTGATTTAACGCGACTGTTTAGTGAGCAGTGATGGCGTGTTTCGCAAAACGGCCCGGGGGGGTGGGAACCGCGGCTAACGC
>DNPC01000521.1:0-308 GCA_003501565.1 Planctomycetaceae bacterium
AGTCGCCGCGACGGAAGAGTCCATTAAGTTTGCGAGCGAAGCAGCAAGCCTCGCCTTTGAAAACCTGGTGGCGGCCACCAATGCCCCGACAGCAGAGTCACGACGCGCCATGTGCCGCGCGGCGCATCTTGCGGGCAAAGCGATCAACATCACCAAGACTACCGCTCCGCACGCGCTGTCTTATGCGTTCACGTCGCTATACGGAGTACCGCATGGCATCGCCGTCGCGTTCACCTTGGCCCCCATGCTTGCATTCAATGCAACCGTTACGGAAGAGAACTGCGCCGACCAGCGCGGCGCAGCCGCTG
>DNPC01000521.1:397-3656 GCA_003501565.1 Planctomycetaceae bacterium
GTCAGCGTATTGACCGGATCGTGGAAGTACTGGGAGGCGGAGGTGTTGAGCGGGCGTGTGCGGCGATTGAAAACCTGATATCACAACTAGGTTGTGAGGCCCAATGGGATGTCTTTCGAAAATGCGACCATGACCGGATCGTCGACTCGGTCAACCTCGAAAGACTCTCTAACAACCCTCGCCGCGCTAGTCGTCAGCAACTCCGTAGTATTCTTCAAAACGACACCGGATAGTCTTCAAACACCACTCGATATTCTTAGAACATCAGACGTTTGAGTTTCATCCGTCAGCTTGCTCCGAGAAGATGCCGCCACAAACCGAATCGGCTGAGATTGCAGCACCAGCGACCTGGCCTACTCAAATTTTTGATTCGGAAAATCCTTGGGGACTGGGATGGTCACCTTCCCGGTAGCGGCCCACTCGGTGCCGCGTAGAAAGGTGGTCACAAAACTACCCTCTTGGATCTGTTTGACGTGATGCCCCAAGATCGAGTGAAAAATCCTGCCTTCGCCGTACGAGATGACCATCAATGCCGGTTCGTGGCGACCTGTCCCACGCTGTTCCTTTGACGAATAAGCAGTTGCAAGCACGGTGACGTTCTCCGCCGGTCCCCGCAGCTTATCGTAAAGCTCATCGGGGCCATGCTTGAAGGTGGCAGGAAGCCCCTTCATGATTGGATGCTCTTGATCTCTGACAACTAACTCGTATTCGTGCTGGGGTCCATGCGCACCGCCTGTACCCTTTGAAGTGTCACGAACGATCTTGCCGGCGGCGTCAATGTACAGGTAGGGACCGCTCTTCTCATTGCGGCCACCCCATCCGCCAAGACCTGTCATCTTGTTGTATTCGCTCCATTTGGGCCAACAATTGTTCGCGGCATGAATGGAGACCATCCCTCCTCCACCAGCTATATATTCCTCAAACGCTTTTTGGGTGGCTTCTGGCCAATCCGCCGCGCCGAAACCTTCGTTCATTACCACGACATCATACTTTTTGAAGTCCGGCTTATAGCTGCCATCGGCACAAGTCTCTACCGAGGATCGTGAGTGATCGACTTCGAATCGAGGTAACTTGTTCAGGATTTGCTTCAAGACAGGAGTCGTATCTAGATACTTGTGCGCCTTCTGCGGCCCATCGGCGATCAGTACGCGAATTTTTTCCTCAGCCAAGAGGCTAGTTGAAATCAACGACGCGACGAGGCCGACGGTCAATGCCAGGAATTTTCGATTCATCGGTATGCATATGGGGTTGGAGAAGTACAGTTAGCCGGAACGACTGTGTGCCGACATTCGGGCATAGTCAGCCATGACTTGCCTAGTCTCAGTTGATCAGATTCGGGTAGTGGACGAGGCTACGAGTCCGGAAACTCGAGCGGTATCTTCGGACTCGCGGCCTCATCCACTACGTTCGATCCAAAAGCTGAATTGGATCAAATCACTAGCTTACTTTTCTTAACTTGGTGACTCGCCCGGTGGTTACCCATTCGGTAACGAAAATGTTTCCTTGCTGGTCGAAACACGCGTCGTGTGGATGAACGAATTTGCCCGCCTCCCACTTTTCCCGCTGCCCTCGCATCTTAAATCCCTCGAGAGCGACCTTTCTCCAAGCCTCATCATCCCCAAGATGCACCAGCACGTTATTCTGTTTGTCCAGCAACGTAATCCGGCAGTGAAGATCTGGCACCACCATGACGTCGCCCTGGATATCAATATCGGCGGGGAACAAGAACCCATCGAGCGTTTTCAAATGTCGCCCTTCCATGTCGAACCATTGCAGACGTTTGTTGGCACGGTCGGCCACAACTAGTTTGGGTGTGCCATCACGATCATCCAACCACTGCCCGTGCGGAGTTCGAAACTGCCCATCGTTCTCGCCGGTCCCGCCGATCGATCGGACATATCGATCATTCTTGTCATACTGGTGAATCCAGTTGCTTCCATAGCCATCACCTAGGAAGTAACCACCATCGGGTGCAAAACTTGTGTTAGTTGGACGATAGCGAACACCCGCCTGATACTTGTTCGTTTCGCTGGCTAGTTCGGACAGTTCCTTTCGCCAAACGACTTCTCCGTCCAAGCTCATCTTGGCGAAACCAAGCTTCGCATCACTCGCCGCCAGATAAATAAACTCTTCGCCATCTTCCTCACGAATATCGATTCCATGCCCCCTGCTTTTCTTGCCAGTGGCATGGAACTGCCCCAATGTCTTGACAAACTTCCCATCCGGGTCAAACACAAAAATCGAGCCGGGGTTGCCTTGGTTATGGGTGATGTAAATCAAACCCTTTGCGTCGATGGCGACTCCGTGAGAGGCGTTGCCATACTTCGCTCCCTCAGGCAGGTTTGCCATCCCCCAGTCGTGGATACACTCGTAAGTGAATTCACCTTTTCCGACGATTGCATTCTTGCTGCCAGATTTATCCGATGCATGAATGAAGGGTGTCCGCAAAGCCCCCGCGGATGCCAGGCCCGCGGTTGCCAGACCAGCAGACGCCAGCATCGATCTACGTGTTACATGACGGTCGGGAGATGCAGAGTGATCGGAACGCATACAATTCGCCTATTGCAGTCCAGGGAAAGCCAAGAGTATAGCCCATTTCACTTTCAGAAATCGGTATGTTGTTGTAAGTCACAAATGCCTCCGGCGAGGCGTACTGGAGTACAACTGGCCGTCGCGAATTGAATTGCCGGCCGCTACGATGGATGGACAAAGATCCGCACGCCGCCCCTAACGCAGGAGGCAAGATAACTATGCAAGTGGTGGGAAAATGGAACGAACTCGAATGACATTTGACCCAAGCAGTGGGTATCTGGCGGTTGCAAAACCGATCTGTCGCAGCACTATTCATCGACCATTTGGGCAGACACTGTGCGGCCGCTCTTTACGCTGGTTTGCCGCGGTGATCGTAGCAGTTTTTGCGGGCGGATACGCTAACGCTCAGACGAAACCGAAGGCACAGTATTGGGAAATCGCCGACAAATGGACGGGGCAAACCGGACTGCGCCGCAGCCTTGAAGGCGCTGGCTTCGAGACGAGCGTCTTCAAACCGGATCAGGGGTTGAGCGACGAGTGCGACCTTCTTGCGCTGGGTTCGTTTCTTTCTGAGGACTCGAGCTATCGAGCTTGGGCAGGCTCCGCGTCGAGCGAAGTGGCGGACTTCCTCGCGCGAGGCGGGGTCATTCTGCAACTAACGCAAGCTGATCAAACCGAATCAACGCCCGCGTTTCTCCCAGGAAAGCTGAAAATCAGCCGGACTGAC
>DNPC01000700.1 GCA_003501565.1 Planctomycetaceae bacterium
TATCGCTACGGATCGAGGCCGCGAGTCGTTCTGGGACTTCCAGCCAAGCCTCCAACGGTCCACGCGACACGAGCGTCACAAGTTTATCACCCGGGCGAACCCAGTCTCCCGGTTCAACGTGTCGCGCAACGACACTCGCATCGTAGGGGGCCATAACGTTCGTGTCGGCCAGCCGTACGTCCAGTAGTTGAATGGTCTGAGTTGCACGGTCGATACGTCGCTGTGCGGCTTCGATCTCAGCAAGGGAAATTGCGGCTTCCGCCCGGTAGCGATCCACTTCTTGTTCGCTAACAGCGTTTTGTCCGACCAGCGACTCTGCCCTAGCCAGGTTTCGGGCGGCAAGCTTTCCCGTCGCTTTGTGACGCTTGAGATCCGCTTCCGCGATTCGGCGATCGGCCTCTGCGGCGGCTCGTTCGGACTTCAAACGGCGGTCGTCAACTCTTGCGATCAATTCCCCTTTGGAAACTGTATCGCCCGCTCGGACAGTCAGCTGTACCAATCGGCCAGACTCAAGCGCTGCCACATCGCCTCGGGCGACGGCACGCAGTGAACCAGTCACGGCCTGACGCTGTTGCAGTTTCTCGAGCCGCACTTCGGCAACTCGAACGGGTGTCTGTGCTTGGCCAAAACGCGGCGAGATGATCAGGTTGCTCGCTGCCAGGCTAATTGGAAGCAGGATAGCGATTAGTGGGTGCTTTCGTTTCATCGTATTTCTCCAAATTGCGAGTTGTTGGGAAGGAATACGGCGGTGATGGAAGAGTCTTACAGCAGAATCGAATTTCTTTTGCTTTTTACGCACTGATCCTACGGAGGTGCTGCAGCACGCCGCATGGATTCGCTTGATGAAAGTCCCGGAAATACTGTCCTAGATGAATCCAGTCCCGAAGATGCCAGCCTTCGGTCTAGGAAAATTCTTTAGACCTGTAAGCGCTCGGCTTTTGCGGAGTATTCCCTTTCAAATCCGCCAAATGGCTATCTGAAAAGGAACGCTCGACGTGAACATTATCAAAGCATCTGTCAGTCAACCGATCACCATCGCTGTCGGAGTCCTCTTGTCCGTTATGGCAGGGATGGTTGCCCTGCGGCATGTTCCAATTCGAATGGCTCCCGAGGTTGACTCGGTCGTAATCGCGGTCGGAACCGCTTGGGAAAACGCTTCGGCTGAAGAGATTGAGTCAGACGTTATCGAAGAACAGGAGAAGTATTTGGGGGACGTCACGAACCTCACCTCGATGACCAGTATTGCCCGAAGTGGTCGAGGCGCAATTCGCCTTCAGTTCCGGACGGGCACGGACATCGATGAAGCGATGGCCCAAGTGGACCAAAAGCTAAGCGAAGTACCTCGCTATCCCGTGGGTGTGGACGAACCAGAGATCGAAGCGGTGGATCCCGAAAGCGTGGACTACATCGCTTGGGTTGGCCTGAGTAGTGACGACCCGAATTTCGACGCAACAACTCTGTTTGACTTCATGGATCGGCGGATGCGGCCCGTATTCGAGCGCATTCCAGGGATTTCACAAGTTGGAATGCTTGGCGCCCGTGAGTCCGAGATTCAAGTCGTGGTAGACCCAGTTGCTCTCGCCTCACGTGGGCTGACTTATGCAGACTTGATCGAGGCACTGGAAGTCAACAATGCGAACTTCTCTGCCGGTAAAGTGACTGACGGGAAAAACGATATTCGGGTTCGAACGCTTGGCCGCTTCGAGGATGCGGATTCAGTGCAGGACCTTGTCATTCGGCGTGAAGAATCCGGACCTGTCTACGTTCGCGATGTGGCCAGTGTTACAACAGGCTACAAAGAAATGACCGAGTGGGTTCGAGCCCGTGGCAATCTCATGCCGTTCTTCAATTTTCAGCTTGAGACTGGCGGTAATATGCTGGACACAATGAGTGAGCTGCAGGCTGAGATCGCCAAAATGAATAGCGACGGAGGCTTGCTCCAGCAGCAAGCAAGTATTCTAAAGGCCGATGGTCGTCTGGCAGACGCTGCGACTCTGGAGCTCGTCCAGACTTGGGATTCATCGACCTATGTGAAAGATTCACTGGCACTTGTACAAAGCAACATTCTGGCCGGCGGTGTGCTCGCAACGATTGTTCTGCTGTTATTTCTTCGTAGCGTTCGTACGGTGGGCATCATTGCTGTTGCCATTCCATTATCCGTAATCGGAACCGTCGTGATTCTGTTGTCACTCGGCCGTAGTGTGAATATCATCTCGCTCGCGGGCATGGCATTCGCAGTTGGGATGGTGGTCGACAACGCAATTGTCGTCATTGAAAACATCTATCGCCATTTACAAATGGGTAGTGCACCCAAAACAGCCGCATATGAGGGCACCAAGGAAGTCGCAGGTGCGGTGTTGGCATCCACACTAACAACCTTGGTTGTATTCGCACCGGTGCTGTTGATTGAAGAGGCGGCTGGTCAGCTTTTTCGCGATATCGCTTTGGCGATCATGGCCGCCGTTGGCCTGAGCCTGATTGTATCACTGACTGTAATCCCCTCCGCTGCTGGCGTTTTGCTCAAGCCGGTCAGGCCACACGGTGAGAACCTTGACGAACTTCGCAATTCGGGGGAAGTAGTTGCATTGAAGCGTGAGTCCAAATCACGTTTGGGCCGTTGGCTGGCTCCGGTAGTAACATTTGTTCGGAGGGTTACGGACCTGCCCGCGATCCTTGGCGGAATCGTCCGCGTGCTAATCGGCGGGTGGGTGCGACGTCTGACTACGTCAGTCGTTTTCATAGCGGTTACTGCTATAGGCATTTACGCACTGCTGCCGCCGCTGGACTACCTGCCCAAGGGGAATCGCAACTTGGTATTCAGTGTCATGGTGCCACCACCTGGCTATAGTGTCGACCAATTGTTCAAAGTTGGGCAACGGATTGAACCAAAAATCGCTCCGGCTTGGGAGGCTGCCGGTGACCGCTTTGCGATCGAAGAGGCCAGCCGCGGGGGACCAAACTCCTTCACCGACCCGAACATCGATTTGCCAATCGGCGAAGATGGTGCGACGGTAAAGGCTCCTTTGTTAGATCACTATTTCATGGTTGCACGAGAAGGGCAGATTTTCCAGGCGGCGATTCCACTTGACGCCACGAAGACGCCTGACGCGCTTCCCCTGCTCGAACAAGCAATGGGCGGCGGTGCGGCACCAGATACGCCTTACTTTTCGTTCCAATTCCCACTGTTTCGAACCGGCGGTACAACGGGAGCAGCAATCAAGATTGACGTCGTCGGTGACTCGCTAGACGAAGTGGTCGATGCGGCTGGAGCGTTGATGGGAGATCTTGTTTCCGAGTATGGTCCGCAAAGCACGAATCCTTCGCCAAGCAATTTTACGTTGCCAACGCCGGAGATTCGCGTCACGCCTGTTGACGAACGGCTTCAAGACGCTGGACTCACCCGCCGCGACGTGGGGCTGGCAACTCAAGCGTCCGGAGACGGCATCTTGATTCCAAGACGCTTCGAGCGCGGCGGCGAACTTAAGGACCTCAAGATCATCAACCGTGAAGCTCTAAGAGAAGCTCCGGTACAGGCGATGATGAACGCCCCTGTCGCCACACGTCGCGATGGCGTAATCGATCTGGCCAGTGTTGCTGAGATTGACCGAGTTCGAGTGCAGGATCAGATTCGCCATGTTGATCGCCAGCGTGCTGTCACGCTCGAGTTAACGCCTCCTGCAGATGTGCCGCTGGCAACTGTAGTCCAGCAGCTCAATCAAAAAGTTCAATTGCTTCGCGATGAAGGCAGTATTCCGCCCAGTGTCGATGTGAACTTTGCCGGATCGGCTGGCAGTCTGGCCGAAATTAAAACGGCTCTCATCGGTGATGGTTCCTTTTCTGGGACGATCGGAAGTTCACTATTCTTGGCATTCGCGATTGTCTACCTCTTGATGGTTGTCCTGTTCCAAAGTTGGACCTACCCCTTAGTGATCATGATCAGCGTACCGCTAGCAACACTGGGTGGTTTTATCGGCCTGTCGCTGGTCCATAATTGGACGGCCGCCGATCGTTACTTGCCCGTCCAAAATATGGATGTTCTGACGATCCTCGGGTTTGTGATCTTGGCTGGAGTCGTCGTCAACAACGCAATTCTGATCGTGCATCAAGCCTTGAACTTCCGGAAAGAAGGAGTTGATGAAGACGGAAACCCTGTTAGCACTCAACCAATCGACGCAATCGTGCTCTCAGTGCAGAGCCGGGTTCGCCCCATCTTGATGAGCACACTGACTAGCGTCGGTGGCATGCTGCCGCTGGTGTTCTTGACCGGGCCAGGAAGTGAGCTTTATCGCGGTTTGGGTGCAGTGATCACGGGCGGCCTGCTCGTCTCGACTGTCTTTACAGTGTTCCTGGTTCCAGTCGTGCTGAGCATGGTGTTCGACCTGAGCGGCGGGAAGACGGCAGCCGCCGAGCCTGAACTGGATGCAAAGACTCGAGCGGCATAGTTACGTTCCGCAAAACGTCTTATAGCAAGCTGTAAAATCGCGAGGAGCCGGAGTGGCGAAAGATTCGCTTTCCGGCTGCTCTTGGAAAGGGCTGTCCAAGACCTGCAGCAGTCGTTTAAACGGTTTAAGATCACCGTGCTCCGACGCAGCATCCAGAGCTTCTTCCACCAGATGATTCCGAGGAATATACAGTGGGTTCGAGGCTCTCAAACGCGAAGCAACATCCGAGATTGGCTGCTTCTCAAGTCGATTCCGCCATTGCTCAAGCCAAGGTTCAACCTCGCCACTGGGAAACAAGCTCAGGGTGGTTGCAGTGTTTTCGTCTGCCGCATCTGCGAGACTCCGAAATGCAAGCGTGTAGTCGACTTGATTGGACTGAAGTAGGCCAAGCCAATCGTGCAGCAACCTTTGGTCTTCACTATCGTATTCTGAATCGGCATCGAGGCCCAGTTTCTCGCGCATATTAGTTTGGTACAACGTGTTGTGTCGCGATTCGAATTCAGTGATGATTTCTGTTGCGGCTTCAGCGGCTCTCTGGGGTTCTTCCGGGTCTATTAATGACAGGAGCGTTTCGGCTAAGCGGGCTAAATTCCATCGAGCGATTTGCGGCTGATTGCTGAAGGCATACCGTCCCATCGAATCGATCGAACTGAATACAGCAGCAGGGTCATACGCTTCCATGAAGGCACAAGGGCCATAGTCGATCGTTTCACCGGAAATGGTCATGTTGTCGGTATTCATCACGCCATGGACAAATCCAACTGACATCCACTGAGCGATCAATTTCGCTTGCCGATCCGCGATAGCCTGCAGTAACTCTAGATAACGATTCTCTTCACCGACAACGTCAGCGTAATGCCGCTCGATCGCGAAGTCTGCTAGCTCGCGGACTTGGTCAGTCCGCCGCCGCGCGGCCGCATATTCAAAACTGCCAACGCGAAGATGGCTGGCCGCCACGCGGGTCAGCATGGCCCCCGGCAACGATCGCGTACGCATAACTGTTTCGCCGGTGCCAACGGCAGCGAGCGCGCGCGTAGTCGGAATTCCCAACGCATACATCGCTTCGCTGACGACGTACTCGCGAAGCACCGGGCCGATCGCCGCTTTGCCATCACCACCACGTGAGAACGGCGTGGGGCCGGACCCTTTGAGGGCAATGTCACGATACTGTCCGTCACGATCGACCGCTTCACCGAGCAACAACGCCCGACCATCGCCTAGCTGCGGAACGAACCCACCGAATTGATGACCAGCGTAAGCTTGTGCCACCGGGCATGATCCCGGCAGCAACTCTTGGCCTGTGAATATTCGCGACAGTTGAACTTCGTCGTTTGGATCAATCCCGAGCCCCAACTCTTCGGCCAGTTGGGCGTTGAACTGCAGTAGCGTTGGCGACGCGACCTGCATTGGTTCACATGGCACCGAAAAGCCAGGCAATCGTTGCGCAAAGCGATGAGAGAGTGGCAGCGTTGTGGAAACCACGGATCTGTGTCCTTTGTTGTATCTGCGGTCTGTTGAGTCTGTTTGCAGTCTTGACTGCAGCGCTTGTAGCTGGGAAGAGGCGACAGGCTGGCATAAAGCTTCGGCGTTAGTCACCAATTCGGACTTCCTGCTACGCAGCGCTATCACTGGTCAGCAAATTGTTTTGATTGGTCAATCCAGGCGTCAGGGAAACAGTTCGGAGAATTGAAAGCTGGTCCATTTTCGGTAGGGAGCGTCCCAAGGCTCCGCTTTCATTGAAGCGATCGCCACGTCAAACTCGCGAGCGTTTGGGCGGGTAATTATCGAGTACTCCGTGGTTCCATGCGCCACAGTTTGCAAGAGTTCACGCATTTGTTCGGTGCCAATCGTTTTGCCAAAACGGTACCAGCTATCGAGTTTGTGGCTTCCAGCTTCATAACGCCAACGGCTTGAGAAACTGATCGACTTCCCGAATACGAGCGAGGAGTCTCGGGTAGCGACGCCGTATTTACGATGGTGATTGCTGGCTACCAAAGCTTGTGGGACGTACGGGAATACTTCGGAATCGGTCCGCATCGCGTCGCCAAAGCGATCGCCTTCCAGGATGTATGCTGGTGATGATTGACCGGTGTATGGAGTAGCGAACAGGGTTATGCATCCAGGTCCACAGGATCCTCCTGCCGAATTGTCAAACGAATCGACGAGTTCTTGCATTTGTTTGGGTTTCGTGTCCGGACCAAACGTAGCTAAGGCTTCGCGCATGGTCCAGGAGAAATGAACCATGTCTTGCACCGTCTTGCCGGGGCCAGTCAATCCCGCGTTTTCCATTGCATAGAAACCGTCTTCGTTCAGCCCAGAGATGGTCGCGACGAATCCGGGCCACATCATTGAGATGTATTTCTTTTGGTTAGGTTCCGTAGGCTCTACAGCGAATAGCACAAAGTGACTTACGGTGACTTTCCGCAAGTCAATTTCACCGTCCATGTTGCGGCCGGTGATCATGCCACCGGCGACATCTGTGTCCAGTGTGCGATCTCCCCAGGCAGCAAATTGCGTACAGCTTGAACGCATCGCACGTGTTTCGATATAGCCGCTGATGGCGTAGAGGTCCGTTAGACGAAAGTCACGCCCTAGTTCAGGGATGTACATCTCACATCCCGACTCGTTCATCCCCCTGATCACCGCTTTGCACTCAGTTTGGTAGCCTGTGGGGTACCGGAAGTTGGAATGCAGGAACTTTGCAAATCCATTCTCATAAATTTGTGCTCCGCCAAATTTGTCCTCCAAGATGTAGAAACGGAAGAAGTCGATAATCTGTGGAGCCAAGAGACGTCCATGTGCCAACCCCCGCGCTTCCGCGTCGCCTTTTAAGTGAACGACGGTATAGCCTTTTAGTTTCTTCAGGGAGCTTGCGCCAAACCTCGCCGACGTTGGCATCGGATGCGGTGCAGATAACTTGATGGTGAGTTTGTTTGCTGGACGGGTTCGAGAATCTATCGCAGATGGACGTCCGGACGGGGATGCTGTGTACCAACCGATTGCTTCGGGGACTGCCGGGTCCCATCGCCCATTGCGGTTGCTGTCGCAAAAGGCAAACAGAACCTGTTTTCCCGATTGGAGGGCAACTTTGAAGCTAGAGCCAAGTGGTCGAATCAAAGTAGGCTGTTGCGTTGCTGCGAAAATCTCTGGCTTGGTCAAAGCAATGGTCTTGCCATCAGGCGTCTCCCGCAACGGAATCCGGATGACGCCGATTTGCCGATCACCTAGGCCAGGGGTTCCGTCGCCTTGTACGGTGACAGAGATTTTCACGCTCTCATTTGCCGAAAGACACAATGTGTGCGTGAAGCACAAAAGGAGAGCAGTCAGCGGAGGAACTGAACTGCGAATTCGGTGCGTCAAACGATCTTTCGCGGTGAGATTTCGCATTGCATTACTTCCTTACGACCGGAAGCGAAATAAACGACGTACGATCGCGTTCGCAATAGACTCTCTGATTCGCTGCTTGGAAATCGGATTCAGTGGCGGTGGGGATTCGCATAAACTTCTGCGGGTTTCGGTCAATCAGAGGGAACCAACTACTTTGGACTTGAACCATGATGCGGTGACCTTTTCGGAACAAGTGGTTGCGAGTCCGCAAGTCGATCGTAATCTGCTCGGGGACATTGGGCGTCAGTGGTGTTGGCGTTGACAGGCTGTCTCGAAACTTTGCCCGTATAACATCATCCGCAATCATCAGTTGGTAGCCTCCCAGCTCTGGGTGCGAAGGATAGTTTTCCGGATAGACGTCAATCAACTTGACTACCCAATCGCAGTCCGTCCCGCTTGTCGAAGCCGATAAGCAGGCTTCAATGTGTCCGGCGATTTCGACGCCTTCTTCCAGCGGCTCGCTCACAAAACTCAGTACGTCGGGCCTGCCCTGAACGAATCGTTGATCTTCGACTTTCCAAAGTTTGCCAGCGCGTCCAAAGCGAGGATCTTGGCTGCCCGCCAGACCCTGCCAGAAGCCCATGATCGGCCGTTTGGAGTAGGGGACCGGGTTTTCGGGGTCGGATACAAACTCTCGGTAGCCAGCCCCGGCGGCTGGTGAATCTGTCGCTAGTCCTCCCAATGAAGACAGATACCATCGTTCGGCATTAGCCGCATCGGGTGGCCAGCTCTGGTACGTTTTCCACTTGTTCGAGCCGGTTTGAAAAAGCGTCGCTTCTGGCCGTTCAATATCTTCGTTTTGCCAGAGCAGAGATTTGAAGAATGGAGCTTCGATTTCTTGTTGATAGAACGCTGTTTGGTCGCTGCCGAAATGATATTGTCCCAAGCTCTCGCCTGGCCCCCTTGCCCATTGGCCGTGTGACCATGGGCCCACGACCAGCCAACTGTTGGCGTGACCGTCAGTGGATTCTAGTTGATCGTAGATATCGAGAGCGCCTCCCAGGTTCTCGGCATCCCACCAGCCGACCACGTTCAAGGTAGGGACCTCCAGCGATGTTAGATGCTGTAATGTCCCGCCGCGTTGCCAGTATTCGTCGTATGTATCGTGCCGGACGAAGTGATTCCAAGTTGGTGAGCGGTCGTGCAAGTAGTCACGATTCATGTTCGCCAATGGCCCAAGATCCAGGAAGAACTCGTAAGTGTCGATTTGATCGTAAGGGAAGCGTGAGTTCTTTCGTGGATCGAAGTCGAACAGGTATGGAAGTTCAGCGCTGGGGCTCAAGCGAAACGCGCCAAAGTGATAGAAATCGTCGCCGACAAAATAGTCTGAAGGCGATGCCTGAGGACTTGCGGCTTTCAGGGCAGGATGCGGATCGATTAGGGCCATGGTCACGTACCAACCGGGATAGGACACTCCCAGCATGCCGACTCGGCCGTTGTTTTCCACGTTCGTTGTCAGCCATTCGATCGTGTCGAAAGCGTCCGTGCTTGCATCGATCGCATCGGGATCCGTTCTGTGTCGAACCGGGCGGTTCCATTCAAACTCACCTTCGGACTTGTGCCTACCACGTGCATCTTGAATTGCAAAAACGTATCGATCTTTGTGAAGCTCACGAAACGTGGAACGAAAGTATCTGGTAAATCCGCCTTGGGCATCGGCGACGCCATAGGGGGTTCTCAGTAGGATGATGGGAGTAGCGGAATTTTGGTGCTTGGGTTTGTAAACTTCGGTGTACAGTTTGGTTCCATCCCTCATTGGTATCATCACCTCAGACTTTTCGTACAGTTCCTGAGGCCCCAGTGGCGGATCTTCCGCACAAGCGACTGAGTACAGAACGCATGCACAAGTGACTGCAACCAACAGACGCGAAGCAATATTTCGGACCCTGAGCAATTGCATTTCCTTTTCAAGACTCGCACCCATGACGCCTCAGGACATTCTAAAGCGGTTCTGGTAGCAGTGTAGCGGTTTTTTGCTTGGCTGAGCATGGTTGGTGCCGGATAGCACAGGTGATACTGCGGTACAATTCGCACTCATCGACTGCGGTAAGTCAAGACTCACATCACCGTCGCGGTGGGGTGGCCAGCGGAGATTGCCGCTTTGGCGATCTGGAAACGATTAACGAAAAATTGAACAAGGGATTTAACGGATGAAACCAGACGTTTCGGGTACCAAAGCGTACATCAAGTCGTTTGCCTTTACTTTCGCCACTGCAATTCTCGTTTGCCCGCATTTACATGCCGATGAGCCGGACGCAGTTCGAAGTAGTGGATTCGTTGGCCTGCGTCCGTTGCCGAGGTTCGATGCGGATCTGAATTCCAACCATGGTGGTTCTTGGGCAGGCCTGCCAACGTTTGAGCAGCAAAAAGGAAACTACCCGTTTGTCGCCAAGAACCTGGATGTTGTTAAGGGATGGTTGGATGGAGACTTCGATACGAAACGTGTTTTCATGGAACACTATTGGGGGCTTAGCGAAGAACGTGATGATCCGGACCCAAACAAGAATGCGCTTATAAAGGCAATTCGTCAGTGGGAATCCCAAGGTGGAACCATTGAACATATTCTGATTTGCCGCGAGTATCGGCTAGCCATTCAAAGAGGGCACGAAGACGCGACGCCGGGCCCGTTTCCCGAAGATACGCGGATTCTATCCGCGAAAGACGTTTCTGCGATTCGCTCTTTGTTTCGAACCGCTCACCAACAGCAGTTGATTGAACAAACGAACTACAAGCTGATCCAAATGGTTGAGCACCCTGGGTTTTTCGCAAGTGATAGTTGCGCGCAAGATGTTGTTCGTTCAATGGAAGGCGTTGCCTACGAAGCTCATCAATTTAACCGCCACTGGCCACTGGAAACGGGTTGGTCGAATCCTGGAAAGGTTGTCGCGGGTGCGAAGTGGACGCTGGAGCAGGGCAAGGAGTACGTGTTCTACTACGGGCCAGTGGTTTGGAAATCGAAAAACTACGAAGAGTTTATTGAGCGCGACTGGCTCAAGGCGTACTGGAAGGCCGGATTACCAAAGCACCATCCACGGATGCACTACTATCTCAACACTTTCCCGCACGCCCACGGTCGCGGTCGCCCCGTTGGCCCCGAAACGGATCCCCACTCCGTCCTTGGCCTAACCAAGTGGCTCATCGAAGAAGTGAAGATGCCGGTGCACGATCAACAAGAAAAGTGAGCGACAGTCTTGAGCCCACGGATCATACGCAAGCGGGTAACTACTTGTCTACGATGCCTGGATGATTGACATACCTAACGCCGTTGGGTATGATGCCTAATGCCGCTAGGTATCTTTGTTGGAGAGGCATATGATTTCCAAAGAGCTGACTGCTGCATCGTCACGGCCACTGATTCTTGCAGTCCTATCAGGCAGCGAAAACTACGGATACGCAATTATTCAGCAGGTTAGAGAGCTTTCGGGTGGTGAGCTCGAATGGTCCGAAGGCATGTTGTACCCCGTGATGCATCGGCTCGAAAAAGAAGGACTCGTTCTTAGTCGTTGGGGTAAGTCGGATTCGGGGCGTCGGCGCAAGTACTATCGCTTGAGCGCATCGGGTAAGCGGGCACTGCAATCTGAAAAGCAGCAGTGGTTTGCTGTACATGAAACACTTACGACGCTATGGGGGACCAAGCCATGTTTGAGCTAGATGCGGCTATTGCCAATTGGAAAAATCAACTTACGTTGGATGCTGATATCGCTGATCGTCAAGTCGAAGAACTGGAGATGCACGTCAGGGATGCGATCGAGGTCTACACTGCGAAGGGCCTAACGGACCGAGAGGCGTTCATTGTCGCAACCCAGATGCTGGGCGATGGATCGGTCCTGAAACAAGAGTTCCGAAAGGTTCATGGATCAGCTGGTACGGCGACAGTCGTGTACTGGGGCCTAGTGGGATTTATCGGCGGAAAGGCGATTGAAACGGTGATCGCAGGGATTAGCAGAAGTGCCTCAACTACCTCCGCGCTTTCAGGCCTCTCAGGTTCTGTCGCGGGTTTCATGGGCGTTTTGGCCATGATTCTGTGTTGGTCAGCAGTGCTGCTATTTCTCTGGCGCCGCTCTTTTTTACACACCGTCCGCAGCCAGCCTGGGTACCTTCCGAGGACATGGTTGGCCATGCTGGTAATCGCAATTATCATCGGCAGTGCGGTGAACACGGCTGCCCAAATCGGTCATGCGCAAATCTCAGCAGCAACGGATGTCGGCACTTCAGTGTTATGGCTGGGAATCGGCAATGCCGCCGTTCAGGTTGGCGTATTCGTACTCGGTCTGGGGCTTCTAGTCGTGATCGCGCAGAAGAGTCAGCCTCGAGTGTCGCCCTAACATCGACGTGACTTGCTGAAGTCTTAACTTCCGTTCAGTTGGCATCCATCGAAGCGGGCCCGGTCAGCTCCTCGAGCAACTGCCAGCAGATTAGTTGCATTCGCGGCAGATGGAATGGGCCTTTCCAAAAGTTGCCTTTCAAAGTGGAACTGAGGCGACCGTCGCGGTGAAGATAACCAAACCATTCGCCGTGTTCTCGGTCGGGGAAACGCGAATGCGCCCAGTCGTGAATCTGCCGATGCCACTCGGCGTATTTGGGCTCTCCGGTGAGACAATACGCCATTAGCGTGGCAATGATGGTTTCATTTTGTGGCCACCAGAATTTCATGTCGTGCCAATACTCTTGAACCGGCAAACCGTTCACGTCGACGTAGTACAACATGCCGCCGTGTTCGTGGTCCCAGCCTCGCTGCCACATCCAGTCAAGCATTTGAAGTCCGGTGCACGTCAACGACTCATCGCCTCGGAGTGTGCCTTCACGCATGATGAACCAGGCTCCTTCAATTGCATGACCGGGGTTTAGCATGCGGCCGTCAAAATGATCGAGAATGTCACCACGTGGGCTGATGGTTTCCATCACGCACTCAATGTCCTCCTTCAAATGGAGGCGGCGAATGTCGTCGATGCTGCGGTCAATCCACTCATCCGCAGATGGTAGCTTGATGGAATCGCGAAGTTCCTGAGCGGTCGCGATCGTGATCATTGGGAAGCTGAGACTTCGAGTCGGCCGGGTGTCGGTAAACTTCGGTGTTACGCCCTGAGGACTCAGGTGGTGATTGATGAAGCAGTCAAAGCACCGTGTCGCTTTGTCGATGTATTGCTGTTCGCCGGTTGCCTGTGCCAGTTCACCATATGCAATGGCAGCGAAACTCTCGGAGAATGCGTAGCGGCGTTTGCGAATCGGCAGGCCTTCGCGTGTGACATGAAACCACATGCGACCGTCAGCCGGATCGAAACAGTGCTTATCCAGGAATGCAGCGCCCTGCCTAGCGAGTTCGATCCATGTGTCACGCGGCTCAACGTTGTTGAAGAGCTCTCCAAGTAGCCAGGTGAACCGGCCCTGTTGCCAAACTCCCTTGTCTGTATCGATGACCGTGCCGTCTTGGTTCAACGACGTCATGAAACCACCGTGATCGTGGTCGACACAATGTTCGATCCAAAACGGCAGCGTATCGTTCAGGAGACCATCGCGGTACGTACTGAGCAGTTCGGTGCGTTGTTTTGAGTTCATCGATTTAGTGGGCAGGCCGATGTTGGAGCAGCCGAGTATAGAACACTTGCCAAAACCATGCTGGAACGGCTGTGACCCGTTCATCTACGTTGAGGCCGCAGAGCCAGCTAGCGTATAGATCGTCAAACCGTCGAGATTTTCCTTCGATCGACCGGCAAGCAGGCTTGCCACGAATCCGACACCAACGCAGCTGGCTATGCCGCTGGCCGTATACAAGTAGCCATTAACGGAGGTGAAACTCCACAGGCAAAACATAACCCCAGCTCCCACGATGGCTCCAATCAGAGCACCGGTGGCGTTGGCTCGACGCGTCATCGCACCCAGGATGAACAGTCCTCCAAGGACTCCCATGAATAGGCCGATGATCTTGATAAACGCATCGAACAAAGACTTTATCTCCGGGTTAACGAAGACCAGTCCCAACAATGTCCCAATGACTCCAATCGCAAACGTCCAGCAGCGGGCAGCGTTGAGATAGCCTTGTTCTGACCGGCAAATGTTAAATGGACGCATGAAGTCAGTGACGATGGTGGTCGCTGTAGAATTCATACTTGTCGAAACTGTCGACTGGGCTGCCGCGAAGATACCAGCGACGATCAACCCCGCGATTCCCGTTGGCATTTCGCGAGCGATAAACAGCGGGAAGATCTGGTCCGTGGTGATCGTGGGATCCAGTCGTTCCGGATGCGATCTGTAAAAGGCAAACAACGCCGTCCCCAAACCGAAGAAAAGGATTGTAGCCGGAATGGTCAGCAATGCGTTCGTCCAGATGGAACGGGCTGCCAGCTTCTCATCGGCCGTAGTCATGTAACGCTGTACGACCGCCTGATCGGCCGTGTAAGACGACAGATTCTGAGCGATTGCACCAACGACGATTACCCACAGTGCGATCTGCGAACTAGCAACATCCCAATGAAAGTTGGCGATCGTAAACTTGTGTTCCTGACCAGCGGATGTCAGGAAACCGGCGATCCCACCGTCAACGCCAGCAATCAACAAAGCGGCGGCTAGGACAGCTCCGCCCATTAGAACCGCTGTCTGGATCGTATCAGTCCATATGACGGCTTCGATGCCGCCCACTGTGCAGTAGATGATACTTAGGACACCCATCAAGAGAACACTCTGCTGTGCAGTGAGCGGAGTTGCTACGGCTAGAGCAAGCCCTGTTAACGACATCACGACGGCCATCCGGAAGATGTGAAATAGAGTAAAGCTAGCGCTACCGAAGAGGCGGACTGCTCGGCTAAATCGCTTCTCCAGATATTCGTAGGCACTGGTGGCATCAATGTGACGGAAGAACGGCATTGCGATCCGGGCAGCGACGATTGCGGCTACCGGAATCATGAAGTTGCCAATCGAGTACACCCAGTCCTGTGCAAAAGCTTTCGACGGAATTCCGGTAAACGTCAGTGAGCTGA
Organism: Planctomycetaceae bacterium; assembly: GCA_003501565.1. Classification (GTDB taxonomy): domain Bacteria; phylum Planctomycetota; class Planctomycetia; order Pirellulales; family Pirellulaceae; genus Aureliella. The sequence goes on from DNPC01000700.1 coordinate 14,804, forward strand.
GCATCGTGGCAAAGATGCTACAACCTGCCGCCCACCAAGGAATCCGCTTGCCGCCTCGAAAGTAATCGTCGGTATTGTGGTTCTTTTTCGCAAAGGCAATTCCGATCGCAACCATCGCCAACAGATAAGCGAACAAAACGATGTAGTTGACAATTCCAAAGCCCTGCGTAGGCTGGCGGAGAGAAACCCGGTAGACCTTAGGTGAGCGTACGCGTGGTCGTACTTCACCGGAGGGGATGATGATGTCGTCACCCCAAGGCACGGCGATCGTGGTCACATGGTTTGCAGGTGTGGTACCGGCTTCGGTCCAGGAGTTGGTAATCGTATGATAGGCAAACGACTTTTTTTCAAACCCTGGATGGCTGTCCCTCAGTTCATCTGACTGGAAGAATAGCTCTTCGGTGGCTCCGCCAAGCACAAGGATGTGGCTTTGCCCGGACCTGATGCCTGTCCCCGCCATGAGACACTGCGGTGCGTCGGTGCGTTGCCTCCACTTTTGAGCGCTTGGGTCGTATTCCCATACATCCCGCAAGAAATCGAAGTTGTTTGGTTCATCAGAGTTCCCATGCTTCCGTCGTCCGCTGATAACGTACACGCACTCATTGAAGCCATTGTGCTGGCTGACGGTCAGATTGAATGCCCGGGTCGGCCCTGGGCAGGAGGGCAGCTGCTGCCAATTAAACTGGTCGGGAGTTGCTTTTTTCGATAGATCCAAACACCAGAAGTTGTCCATTGCGGTGTTAAGTGACGGACCGCTTTGTCCTCCGGCCAGGTAGATCGTGCTGCCGATGGTGGTTGCTGCGGAGAAAGCGCAGGGCTTCGGCAATTTCGGATACTCGGTAGTGACGATCGTCTCGGTTTGCGGATCCCAGCTTAGCAAGAAGACTTCGTCAAAGGACTGTGCCGAGTCGTTTCCGCCAATACAGACAACTCCATCGGGAGTCGATACGGCGGCTCCGTAGGCGATTGGTCGAGGCAGTCTGCCGCCGTCCTTCCATTCACCATCGGTTTGCGTCAAAACAAAGATGCGATCATGCCAAACTTTATCACGCTCCCAAACGGGTTTGGGGAAGTTAGCACCACCGGCGACGATCAATGCATCATTGTGGACTCCAGCAAACGGTCCCGCGAAACCGAGTTCATCCGGCAGAGGCGGGAGTTCCTTCCAGACCAGGAATCCGCCAGAGTCCGCGATCACAGGGGAATTAGCGGTACAGAAGATGCTTAATAGGACCGAAGCAACGCTGCGAAGCAAACGCGGCAATGAGCCCGGTGGTCCTTGTAAACCTTCGGCCAATGAAAGCCGTGCACTCAGCGCGTGTGGCATGGAGTCACCTCCGACGCGTTGAGAAGATAGCTCAGATAGTTTGACCATCGCCTTTTTCGTTTATTGGTCATCAGTTCTGTGGGATTGCCAGTATCGAACCACGGCGGGGAAACAAGCGGCGAGAATCGCTGCAAAGTCCAGTCACGGGGAGTCTTGCTAATTGGGGCCTTCTGGCCGGATGGCAAAATGCTCAACCGGATACTGCTTCAATCGGCATTTGTCGCGACTGATGACGGCCATTTGAATGCCTCCACCAACGACGTCAGGCTCGGGGCCGAATTGTGTCAGAGCAATTTCCGTATTCATCAGGTTTCGAGAAAGTCTGGCAACTTCGATGAGAGGCATGGAAGGGTGAAGCAGTCTGCGCAAGGATTCGCTGGTGATTTTACGAGTTGCCCGCTGTGCCTTCTCCGCTTCAAATCCCGCTTTTTCGAAGACTGGTAGAACACGAGGGTCCATCGCACCCATGATGCGAGCCGTATACGTTCCGGTGTAATTGACTTGAACGGCGTTGTTGACCAGGTGCCGCGGACCTTGAATGTGATCTTTCATCAGAACAGCTTCTGCCTGTTCGGGTCTCCGCTTTCCCGAAGAAAACCCCGCAAAGTGTAGTGTGCAATTCGCAACGTCGGGGAGCTTCTCCGAAATCGGCTGGTAGTGGTCGTGAAAGAGAAAGTTCGTGACCCTCTCTGCGACTGGCTCCAGATCAGCGTCTTCTGAATCGAGTTCCCAATCTTTGTGTTTGGGGGACTGACCCGCCAGTCTGTCGCCTGCTTCTTTGATCAACTCGGCAATGGTGGCGTCTCCGAGTTGGTTGAGTCCCCAGGTCATCACAGCGATTGGTAGTTCCGGATGGAGGCGAAACACTTTTTGTACGTTGTCAAAAGTCTGAAATTGTTTCGGTTCATCACCCAGTTGGATGGTTGTCCTGCTGTCAGTGGTCAGCACGACTCCTTCTCGCACGCTGATTGCCAGAACTGCAGTCATGTCCCAACTTTCTCATTATTGGAGTGAAGAGGCTATGCGTAGGACAAGATGACAGTTTGCATTGAAACAAGTTCCCTACCACTTGTAGCGGACGACGTGCTAGGTCTCCGACCAATCGAAAAAACCAATCGTTTCAAGCTGCGATTTCAACAATGCTTTCTCCTCGCCAGACATGCTCTGCTGCGGCAACCGACAACCACCAACGGCAAGGCCCCGCAGTTCCAACACAGCTTTCATGGCTGAGTGGAACGGGTACTGATTCATGGTGCGAATCATCTGGATTGACAAAGATTGTAGGCGTCGAGATTCCTGTGTGTTGCCGGCCTCAAAGGCACTGATAATGCGTTGGTACAACGGGGCAGCAACATTGTAGGTGCTTCCGATCGCCGCATGGGCGCCGGTGGCAATGGCTCCCAGTAGCATTTCGTCGCAACCCCAAACGACGTCGTATTGTCCGTCGCTCAGTTCGAGACACTCTTGGAATTCGAACAGCTTTGTGTCCGTATACTTAAGTCCTGCCAGCGTTGGGATAGCGTTTGGAGCTTGCCTGAGGAACTGTACAACGTCAATCGTCGAACCGGTCAGAGCCGGGATATGGTAGTAGTAGAAGGGCAGATTTGGGGCCCCTGCAGCGACTTGCGCCATGCTTGCGATCAGCCCCTGGACACCATTGACTTTGAAGTAAGACGGACAGGTCGCAGAGACCATGTCGGCCCCGATATGCTGTGCATGTTCGGCCAAAGATCGGGCTTCCACAAGGCTATTGTGCCCAACCTGCACAATCACGGGGACTCGGCCAGCGGTGGTTTTCGTGAAGGCTTCGGCAACTTCCTTCCGTTCGTCGCTTGACAGTGACATGCCTTCGCCCGTGCTTCCGCAAACATACAGGCCGGTAATGCCACTGGAGAGAAGGTGTTCGACCAACGGAGCAACGGCCGCCGTATTCACATGGCCATCTTCTGTTAGAGGCGTATAAGCTGCGGCGATTAGGCCTCGAAGGCGTTCTGATTGCATGGTCGTGTGTTGGTTGGAGTCTTCCGCGTCGCCGAACGTTGCGGTCGATGTGTAATGCTTGAAGCATTACCGGACCACAAAGCCAATTCGTCCGCAGGCGACACTTTGGGCAGTTTGTGTTATCGCTTTCTGCCATGGTTGCTGCGAAGGCAGGATTTTACTGTCAGATTCCAGGTTGCTGTGTGTTTAGACTCTTAGAGCCGGCATTTTGACACTTAAAACCTCGTTTCGCGACGCTTCAATCATGCAAGACATTCCTGAAACGCGAGCGAGTCTAGTCCTGCGGATTCGCGACCCGAACGACCAGCAGGCATGGAACGAATTCGTACGGCTTTACCAACCTGTCGTTTACCGTGTGGCTCGGTCACGAGGTCTACAGGAAGCCGATTCAATGGACTTGGTCCAGACCGTTTTCGTAGCGATTGCCGGCTCGATCGGCAAATGGTCGCCCCGTGACGAAAGAACGCGATTCAGAAACTGGCTGCTACGTGTCGCCAAGAACGCGACGCTAAACGCACTGACGCGGCGACCGCAGGCCCAAGTCGCAGAGGCGGCTGATTTGCTTGATGAAGTGGCGGCGCCCGATCCGCAGAGCGAAACGTTAATCGAACTCGAGTATCGAAGGCAGTTGTTCATTCGGGCGTCGGAGATGGTGCGGGGTGATTTCACAGAAGACACCTGGCGGGCTTTCGAACTGACTGCTGTTGAGGGGTTTTCAAGCGAGGCCGCGGCCCAGGAACTTGGCAAGTCGATTGGGACCATTTACGCCGCGCGTAGCCGGATCATCAAGCGGTTGAGTGAGGCAGTGCACAACCTAGAGGAACAGTACAAATGAATTCGTGCAATTGCGAGCTTCGCAACGCCAAGGCTTATCTAGAAGGCGAACTGTCTCCGGTGCAGGAGAGAGAGTACCTCGAACTGTTGGACAGCTGCCCTGGTTGTCGCGAGCATCTCGAAATGGTTGCAGTTGGCGACCAAGACATCGGCGACTTTAGGAGATTCTTGGCATCTGGCAGTCGGACGGATTTTCATGCGTTCAACTCTCAAGACTTACCGGCCGACGAAAGTGGTAAGAATGCTGCAGATCTCCCATTTCTCGTTCAGCAAATTGTGGATTCACTGCAGCCGACCGACAGCCCTGATTCGATGGGGCGAATCGACAACTTTGAGATAAAGGGAGTGGTCGGATCGGGAGCAATGGGCGTTGTTCTCAAGGCCAAGGATGCCTCGTTGGACAGAATCGTGGCATTGAAAGTCATGACACCTAGCTTGGCGGCCAGTGGTACGGCTCGATCAAGGTTTGAACGCGAGGCTAAAGCGGCCGCAGCGGTCCATCATCCCAACGTGGTCGCAATTCATGGTGTGCAAACGGCCGCCAAACTCCCGTATCTGGTAATGCCGTATCTAAAAGGCAACTCGTTGCATCGTCGTGTGCAAACCCAAGGTCCGCTGTCCGTACCCGAGGTTCTACGCGTCGGGAGTCAGATTGCAGCGGGGTTGGCGGCGGCGCACCGGCAAGGAGTCGTTCATCGAGACATCAAGCCGTCGAACATCATGTTGGATGACGGCGTGGAGGCAGCCATTATCACGGATTTTGGTTTGGCCCGGATCGTTGATGAGGCCACGATGACACGAACGGGAGTGATATCAGGCACGCCAGAGTTCATGTCGCCTGAACAAGCTCGCGGCGAATTGACGGATTCACAAAGCGACTTGTTTAGTCTTGGTAGTTTGCTTTACATGCTATGCACCGGATACCCTCCTTTTCGGGCTGAGACATCGTTCGGTGTCCTAAGGCGAATTACTGATGACACCCCCAAGCCAATACGTCAACTCAATCCCGAAATTCCAACTTGGCTGTGCACGATCGTTGAAGAACTACAGCAAAAAGATCCGCAGGACCGACCGTCCGCGGCGGAGGCCCAGTCCACGCTCGAAGCCTGCCTAGCCCATGTTTATCAGCCAGAGCAGGCCCTGCTGCCCGAGAGATTTCGCGAAGTATCTCCCCGGTCACGTCCAGTCAACTTTCGTTTCGTCCTTTTGGGAACCATCGCCATGATCGCCACTTTGACACTGTTTGCCCTCGCGTTCTTAAATGAAGGCAACGATGACTCTTCTACGAAATCCAAGCATTCGCCGACTGGGCTGATGCCAACCACTATCGAGGCTGAGGGATCGCAGGATCGCGTTTACAAGACGATGAAGCTCAGCTTTCCGGACGAAAAGAAGAGGGGCAAGTTGATCGTCGACATCAACCGCGGGTTTATCGATGTGAAAACACACAAGAGTCCCGAGGTCATCGTCGAAGTGTTATACCCACCCAAGGCCAAGAATCGTACACAACCAGGTGCTCTCCCACAGCAATTTTCACCGAGCTACGATCTGTACAGAAAAAAGGAAAGCAACTCGATCAAAATCGACACCTACAATCAAGACTATCCATTGAATCTGAGGATCAAGGTACCCGAAATGGTTGATCTAGACTTAGACAACTACTTGGATGGGTACTTGCGCGTTGAAGGTGTGAGCGGAAAAATCCGGGCCAACAGCCAGCATAGCGACATTACACTGAAGAACATCTCGGGGTCCGCAGAAGGTTCAAGTTACAATGGGCACATCGTAGTTAGCTTCCGTACGCTGGCCGTTGATGCCCGGCTGGATTTCGAATCCTACAATGGTTCGATCGACGTGAGTCTGCCTGAAAACGCCAGCCTCACGACTGCAATCTATGCCGGACGCGGCACGTTTGGTTCTATTTTTGAGCTCACGGCGCCCTCGCCAGATGATATGGAGTTATCTTGGCTTCGAGAGCTTTCCAAGACTGAGTACAGTGTCGGGCTCATCAATGGGGGCGGTATCCCACTCCGGATCGAGTGCGCAAAAGGTAAAGTCTCACTGCGAAAGTCGAAAGGGCATTAAGCCCAACGGCAGTGATGTAGAATGCAGTGATGTAACAGGCAGTGATGCAAAAGCAATGCGTCGCGACCAATGGTTGAGCGCTTCATTTTCCGACGGCTGATTCTAGATTGAAGATTCAACGTTCAATCAGTTTGGGATCGCCTCGGGCGCTGGGCTGCCCATGATCTTGACTTCAAGCGGGTGTTCAATGGCGAGCGCCCGCAGACGCTGGATGATAACAGCGGTTAGTTCTCGGCCAGCCGTTACCAGCAACGCGCCACTTTCCATACGGACATGTTCGGCGACCACCATGCCTTCTTCCAGCTCATGGGGTGCAAGTCTACGAAGCTGCGAATCTTCAGAGACATTGGACAACACTTCTTCCAGTTTGTCGTCTGGTGGAACGAGTTCATCATGAAGCGTATTCGTCACGATCGTATCCAGGCCATCGAATCGGCGAATCACCTCAGCCAAAATTGACTTACGTGAATCTCCCCGTTCGAGAAGAAGTTGCGCGTAGAAGCTGATGAGCATCAAATTTGCAAACTGAATCGAGTTAGGGTCATGTTTACAGATTTGGCCATCAGCCTTGAGCGCCGCAGACAAAACGTCGGCTACCGGCCCAAGTCTGGGGATCTTAGCGATAAGCTGCATAGAAATCTCTAGGAGCCGCTCGACCGCCTCTTTGTGCCCGTCAGTATTGATGTCATCGTTCAACAGAAACTCACGCTGTGAGCTCGGAAGAAGCGGAACGCCGACGAACATCAAGCGACACGCAAGACTCATCGACCAAGAGGTCGGAATTCCGTGACTTTTTGCAAGTTCGCACGACATGTCTTTGACGCGGGAGCTGTCAACCAACGGCGTGTCCATCGATTCGATGATCTCGGTAAGGACTCCAATCGCGCCAGTAAATGTGCTGTTGAGCAATTCCTTTTGGCTGACCACCAGATCGTGCTGTAAAAGTGCCGCTTTGATTGCCGAACGAATGGTCTCCACTTCACACGGCTTGTTCAGGAATCGAAACACATGCCCATCGTTAACGGCCTGGATTGCTGTGGTCAGATCTTGGTTGCCCGTCAGCATGACATAAACAGAATCTGGGGCCAGATCGCGCGCATGTTTGATCAATTCGACGCCATCCATCCCCGGCATCCTCATATCAACCATCACGGCAGCAAATGGCTGTGAATTCTCAATCAATTTGAGTGCTTCGGCACCATTCTCAGCCGTCTTCACATCGAACTCGAGCGAGAAGTTCCTTTTCAGCATCCCAAGAAGCGCAGCATCGTCGTCTACAAATAGCACGCGTTCGTTCATCAGATTTACCTCAATGTCGCCTGTGTCATGAAAGCCGTGTTTTGTTGCCGAAGTCTAGCAAGTGTGCCCGGAGTGTTGATTTCCACCGCGCCACTAGCTTGTCTGTAAAGGAAAGACTGCGTCCGCTGCTGTTGTCGTCAGTGAGCCGGTGTCTGCAGGCGGAGTTGGTCGTTTCGATTCAGGTTGGCGAATCGGGAGCGTTATGAGGAAAGTTGTGCCGACGCCGACTTCGCTTCTTACGTCGATATGCCCATGGTGTTTGTTGTGCACAATGTCATAGGAAAGCGCGAGCCCTAGCCCTGTCCCTTTGCCAACATCTTTCGTCGTGAAGAACTGGTCGAAAACTCGGTGAGTAGTTTGCTCGTCCATCCCACATCCGGTATCTTGGACCGAAATCTGCACTTGTCCACCGGTGCAGCGAGTTATCGCTCGAATGGTGCCGGTATCGCCTCTATTGACGGACTCTGCAATGGCGTCGGCCGCGTTGACCAAAATGTTGGTGAACACTTGACTGAGCTCAGCTGGAAATCCCTGCACACTTGGGAGATTCGTATCCAGATCCAACTCGAGTTCGGCGACGTATTTCCACCGATTACGGGTAATAACAGAGGCTTTTTCTAACAGGTCATTGATGTCCATCTCCGCACAGTCTTTGTGCCCTGGATGAGCCATCGATTTCATAGCGCGGACAATCTCGATGACGCGCTGCACCGCAACAGAAGCGTCTCGAATCGCATCAGGTGTATTCTCTTGAATGCGGTGGTATCGCGATTCTTCGAGGATTCTTTCGACTTGTTCGGCACGCTCATCCGGACGAAGCTGTGGATCGCGCGCGAGATTGACTAGGTGATCGGTAAGCTTAAAGAGTCGATCGTAGCTGCTCATCAAGAATTCGACATTCCCGCTTACACACTGCATCGGCGTATTGATTTCATGAGCGATGCCAGCGGCCATATGCCCCATCGACTCAAGCTTTTGTGCTTGCGTAAGCTGCCGTTGAAGCGCTTGATGCTCGGTCAAATCCTTAACAAAAGCCACATAGACCCATTTGTTTTCGAAAGCCGCCCAGTGTGCGTCAATTTGTACCGGATACGAAGTGCCGTCTCTTCGAGCATGATAGGCATTAAAGCAGCACTTGAGCGTATCGTTGTCGATCGCCTCGTTGAGCGTGTTACGCAATTCGTACTCGTCGATGCCCTCACTGAAATCCATTGGCGTCATCGTGAGCAATTCGTTCCGTGTGTAGCCAAGATTGTCACAAACCCCCATGTTTGCTTCGACGATTCCGAAGGACTCGGCATCAAAGATGTAAATCTCACTCGGCGACTCGCGGATTAGTTGGGCAAGTCCAGTTGCGTGCGCTTGAGCGCGTTTGAGATCGGTGACGTCGTGGAAAATTCCCAGCGTTCCGAACGCACGACCCTCGTTATCCTCCAAGGGCGATACGCTACTGAGAACGGTGACGCGGCTACCATCGGCGTGTGTCAAATTTTCTTCGACACTCAACCGCGGCAGCTCG